>CBFDCH010000246.1:0-4783 GCA_965603235.1 uncultured bacterium
AATAGTTTTATTGCTCCTGACGAAACTTACCTGATTTATTCCTCCATCGGGATGGAGGATCATTATGGGGGAGGCGACCTGTACATTTCGTTTCGTGATAAAAATGGCACCTGGTGCCCGGCGGTCAACATGGGCTCTGCTGTTAATACCTCTGCCCATGAATATTGCCCCAGTGTAAGTCCAGGTGGTAAATATTTCTTTTTCAGCAGCACCCGCCTGGGCAATAAAGATGATGTGTACTGGATGGATGCCGCCATAATCAACCAACTGAAACAGAAAATTAATAAGGGAAATTAATATCCTCCCACTCGGCCAATCTTGTACTGTGAAAGGTCCCGGGGGAAAATCAGGCAAGGGCATTAGCGCAAATAATCTCAGAGATGTGAGGTTGAGAGAATTACGTGGTCAATCTTTTCAGGAATAGGGGCAGGTAAGGGTGGTTGGTTTCCTTTAACCAGCTTAAAAGGGTGTTTTTTTTCATTTTTATCAGCGCATTCAATTTTTGATTCCTTATGAGGTTTTTTAATTCACCGGGATCGGTATGCAAATTGTACAATTCGTCCATCTCTGCCCCGGCATGTAATCCATATTTCCACTTGCCATCAAATAAAATGACTGATTGGGGTCCCCAGTGGATAAAAATATCTTTGCGGAAGTTTTTGACGGGATTTTTTAATACCCCCTGGAAAGATTTTCCATCTATACAGGGCGGTGTTTTTAATCCCATCAATTCGAGTACGGTTGGGAAAATATCCACACTGCTGACTTTGCTGTTGCTTACAGAATTTGGCCGGGTGGTACCCGGAGCCTTAATAATAAAAGGCACTCTGGCCAATTCCTGATACCCGCAGTCATTCATTTTATAAATGTAACCATGAGAACCCATCATATCTCCATGATCAGAGGTGAAAATAATGATGGTATCTTGTTCCAGGTTATTCTTTTTCAAGGCATCAAACACCCTGCCTATCTGGTCATCAATATAGGCACCATAGCCGTAATAACGGCGGATATAATCCAAAAATTGTTGTTTGCCCCACTCATTCTGTTTATAACAATATTTGTTTTTCTTCTGGCTGGCAGGTTTTCCCTTTAAGGTATCATAAAAATTCCCAGGTAGTTGGCATTGGTCCAACGAATATTTTTTGTTCCAGGGTATTGGCGGCGAAACCGGAAGATGAGGCCCAAAGTAGGAGAGAAATAAACAGAAAGGGGAACCGTTGTTTTTTCTGCTGTTTACAAAGTCTACCGCCTTATTGGTAAAAAATGATGCCATATGATCTTTTTCTGAGAGCAGAGAGTAGCGGTGCGCATCATTGGGCGCACTGGGCAAGTCGTTGTGATTTCCGGGGTAGGGTGCCTTCTCCAGCAAATTGCCCAGCCCCGATTTTCTTAAATATTGGTGATAATCCTTCCATCCCCCTGCCCAGGTATCGAACCCCAATTGTGGCGCATCTTCTCCGATGCCTCCTTTGATCTGCTCCAATTTAAATTCTTTATTCTCTGGTGATTTTCTATAAAACCAGTAGCCATCATGGGGTTTCCGGCCTGGTTCGCCGCGGTACATATAACCCTTTAGATGAGACTTGCCAAAGTATGCGGTTTGATAACCGGCGGAGCGAAGAATAAATCCAAGAGACGGGATGGAATCCTCAAGTATAAGGTTATTGGTAAAAACCCCATGTTTTTGAGGGTAACATCCGGTTAATATTGAAGCCCTGGAAGGCCTGCAGGGAAAAGCACCGATATAAAAATTATTCAATCTCGTGCCTGATTTTGCCAGTTGATCCAGGTTGGGTGTTGGATTAAGGGTATTGCCGTAGCAGCCAAGGGTATTTACCGGTTGTTGATCGGTCATTATGAAGAGGAGGTTCAGCGGTTTGTCTGATTTTGCCCAACCGGATTTTGAAAGAAATGGCGCGACCGAACCCGCTGCCATCAATCCTTTTAAAAAATCCCGCCTGTTAATGGTCATTTATGATCTCCAGTCTTATTAAACTACCATATTTCCAACCATCTTTCTAACATGGGCTGGCCATGGCCAAACCCAATCTTGATTGAGGAGTGAATGATTGATGGTTAATCTGTTTTTTTATCGATCAGGGATTTGACCTGTTTGATAATTTCTTTTACCGTAGCCTCTACAATGATTTTTCCTTTTTCCCGGCTGGCCAAAGTGGGGTCTCCCCAAATGCCCGTAGGGCTGTAATGGCCGGCGCCCTTGGCGTTGCGAGTCAATCCCCTGCGATTGGGACGTTTATCAAAATCTTTAACCGCTTTGGACATGTCAACCACATGGGGGGCGATATAGAGCATCATTGATGTCTCCCCCTCATCCGCGTGGGTGCCGCCCTCCTGTTTATAAAATCCGCTGGGTAAAGCACGATCCACTTTCAATATATTCAGGTATTCCAATCGTATACCTTTTGGCAGGAGTTCTTTTCTTGCTGCCTCCAGTGGTCGGATAGTGGACACACCGGTATTGAGAATATAAAACTTTTTGATTCCATAGCCATTTATGGATGTGCAGATGTCCTTGATGGTATTTTTAAAGGTAACTGCATTGATGTTGATTGAGCCGGGATATTCCAGGAAGGCCGGGTAATATCCATATTGAAGCGTGGGCAGAACCACCACCGCTACCTCTTCCATCACCCGTTTTTTCAGGTATTCAGCCATAATGTAATCATTGTTGAGTGGAAGATGGGGACCATGTTCTTTGCTGCGCGCTCCCAGGCTGATGAGCGCCACTTCATACTCTTTGAGTACTTTTTCGGCATTCATCCAGGTGAGATATTCCAATTCAATCGATTTTTTTGCGGTTTGTGTCCAACAGGACAGAGAAAAAAACAAGAAAAAGGCCAAACCAGCACATAAATAGTACTTCAAATTATTTTTTTTCATGGTTTAATCATAAGTAAAAGTACGCGTGATGTAAAGCGTATCAATGACCGGGGTAATAGTTGGCTAACTGTATATAAAAAAGTGTCAACTTTAAATCAGGACTTGACAAATATACTTCTGGCTTTTTGTTTTTGAAAAGTTTAATATTGACAGGGAGCTGTCAATCCAATGCTTAAGAAATTACTTGCAATTTTTATTTTTTTTACTCTTTTCATCATTGCCACAATAATGCTTCATAGCATAACTTGGTGTCACGACTATACAATTTATATTGTGACTGGCAAAGATTTCAATAAAACCAGTCCTCACCTGCTGCGTAAACATTTAACAGATCTAAAATACAAGCGTTTTGGTTTCACAACTGCGGCTCACAATCCCCGAGCCCAGGCAAACCTCAGGCCAGGCGATGTGATCATTATTGGCAATGCCCACTCAGGAGTGGTTAATGGACAAGGTTTGATCGACCATTTTATTCAGAGATTCGGAGCTTCCGGTATTTCCCATGCCCCGGGAAAGCTTGGGTCCATGGGTAATTTTAAACGGAACTGGACCTTGTTCAAGATGATAAATTTTCAGCGCATAACCCCGGATGGCAGAAAAATTCATCCTTACAAGAAAATGGCTGTGGAGGTATGGCGCCGTAAAGAGCGGACTGATCCATTGAAACAGATCTCTCTCAATGGAAGATGGCAGGGAGTGCGCGATCCAGGGTATATTGTCACCATCGGTGGTTCAGGCCGTTCTATTTCTTACTCGGGTACAAATGGTGTGTTCGAACACACCGGTACCTTGCATTATGATCCCTTAAAAAAAGTTTATTGCGGTGACCTTTACGATAATCCCAGTATGTGTTGTGGCAATGATGGCGAAATGTTGTTGAAAGTAAAAGATGCCAATACTGTCAGGGTCACCTCCAAGTGGTGGCGAAAGGGAACCAGTCGGGGGAAAATTGTTTTCTCAGCTGAGTGGCAGCCCCTTAAGCGGAAAAAATAGTCGTTGTCCCGATTTTAGTAGTTAATAGATAAGTGCGAAGTGAAATTATTACAAGCATTTGTTAAGCATGAATTTGACGATTTCGAATCGAAAAAATGGGGGGAGTATTGTTAAAAAAAAGGGGTATCCCATGCGGAGATATTTTTTCGTTTTTTTGATTTTTTGTTTTGTATTTCTAAGTTTTGGTTTTAGTGTTGAACACTATGATATTGTCATTGTTGGTGGAAAAATCTATGATGGCAGTGGCAAAGACCCTTTCAAGGCTAATATTGGTATAAAAAAAGGATACATTAAAACTATCGGCGATTTTAAATACTATAAAGCCAAGATTATTAAAGCTGAAGGCATGTATGTTTGCCCGGGTTTTATAGATATCCACACTCATTGTGACCGAGGCATCGGCAAAACTAAAAGGTCGAATGCAAAAAACTACTTAACCCAGGGGGTGGTCACGGTTGTTACCGGCAATTGTGGCGTCGGAACATACCGAGTTGCTGAATATTTCAGCAAACTTGACTCAATGGGTATTGGGCCAAATGTCGTGCATTTAATCGGGCACGGGACGGTCAGAAAGGCGATAATGGGCCAGGCAGCCCGGGAACCGACAGGAAAGGAGCTCGAGAAGATGAAAAAGCTAATAGCCAAGGGCATGGAAGATGGTGCTGCCGGTTTTTCAACCGGTCTTTTTTATACACCTGGAAGTTATGCACGAACAAAGGAGATAATTGAACTAGCCCGGACAGTTAAAAAATACAACGGTATTTATGCTTCACATATTCGCGATGAAAGCAATTACAGCATTGGCTTGAAAGAGGCGATTAGAGAAGCTATTGTGATTGGTCAACAGGCTGGTATTCCGGTCCAGATATCACATATAAAAGCCCTT
>CBFDCH010000247.1:0-4776 GCA_965603235.1 uncultured bacterium
TAACCGCCGTGGTAGAGGGATCGGTGTTAAAAGCAGGAGATAAAGTACGTATCACTGCCCAATTGATTGAAGCCGAGATCGACAAACACTTATGGGCTGAAAGTTATGAACGGGATCTTCGTGATATTCTCAGCCTGCAGAAAGAGGTGGCTAAAACCATTGCCAGGCAAATCAAAATTACTTTAACTCCGGCCGAAAAAGATACTTTGAGTAAGGAGACATCTATAAATCCGATTGCCCATGAAGCCTACCTGAAAGGTCACTATTTCCTGAATCAAATAACCGTAAAAGGAGCCCGACAGGCTTTAGAATATTTTGACCGGGTCATTAAAATGGAACCTGAATTCGCTCCGGCCTATATCGGGAAAGCAAAAGCTTATGATGTGATAGCATCCTTGGGAGCGCTTCCACCTAAAAAAGGCTGGGTTTTAGTCCGGGAATGGGCGGAAAAAGCCTTAAAAATAGATAAAAACAATGCCGATGCCCACATGTTGATTGCCGATGTAAAATACCTCTTTGAATGGGATTGGCCAGGCGCGGAAAAGGCTTTTTTAAAATCCATTGAACTGAATCCAAATAATTCCATTGCTTATAACTGGTATGCTGTATTTCTCTCAGCCATGGGGCGACACAGCGAAGCCATATCCATGAGTCAACGGGCACTGGAATTGGCGCCATTATCAATTGCCCCCTACCCCAATGCAATAGTGATTCATATCTTTGCCGGGCTGGATGAAAAAGCAGAAGTGCTTTTGCACAAATTCAGGGAGCTACATCCCCGCCATCCCTTGTTGGTTCGCATTCAGGCACTGATCTATTTAAAGAAATCCAGGTATAGGGAGGCACTACAAATTTCTCAATCGCAGTTAACTCAGGAAATGTCACCAGCTATGAAAGATGAAACAAAAACCAGTATCGCATATATTTTAGCCCGGATCGGAAATATTAAGAAGTCAAGAGAAATGCTTGAATATTTAATCAGCAGATCTCATACTCATTATGTATCTTCCTTCAGTATTGCATTAATCTACTTGGCCCTGGATGAACATGATGAGGCCTTTGAATGGTTAGAGAAGGCATACAATGAACGTTGTGATGAATTGCCTAAATTATTAAAAACCGCTTATATCCTGGATGAATTGCGCCCGGATCCCCGTTTTAAGGATCTCTTAAAAAGGATGAAACTGGACAAATGATCGGCAAAATAATATCTCATTACAAGATATTGGATAAACTGGGCGCTGGAGGAATGGGCGAAGTCTACCTGACTGAGGATACTAAGTTGGATCGCCAGGTGGCTTTAAAATTCCTCCCTTCTCGAATCAAAGCCGAAGACAGTGACAAAAAACGCTTCCTCCAGGAAGCCAGAGCGGCCGCCGCTTTAAATCATCCGAACGTCTGTATCATCCATGATATTAACGAACATGAAAACCAGCAGTTTATCGTGATGGAATACATAAAAGGCCAGACACTTAAAGAAATCATTACCCCTGAACCCTTACCTCTGAATAAGATCATTAATTACGCCCTGCTGATCTCAGATGCCCTGCAGGCTGCCCATCAGCAGGATATCATCCACAGGGATATCAAATCGGAAAACATCATGGTAACCCCCACCAACCAGATCAAAGTCATGGATTTTGGCCTGGCCAAACTCAAGGGATCAGTCAAATTAACCAAAACCTCCAGCACGGCCGGAACCATGGGCTACATGTCACCGGAATGCATCCATGGAAAAGCGGTGGATGCCCGCTCGGATATTTTTTCATTTGGCATTGTGTTGTATGAAATGTTAACCGGACAATTGCCCTTTAAGGGTGATTACGAAGCGGCCATGATTTACTCGATCCTGAACGAAGAACCGGAACCGGTTCAAAAACACCGGCCTGATCTCTCCTCAGAGTTTTTACATATTTTAAACCGGGCCTTGGAAAAAAACCCCGAAAATCGCTACCAGTCCATGAAAGATCTACTGATCGATTTAAAAAGATTAAAAAGGGATGCTCATAAAATAGCCTCCGAACAAAAAACTGAAGATAAAAACCAGCAAAAACATCCGTTATTTAAGCGACTGCCAGGAGTTATTTTCGGATTTTTTATCCTTGCAATGTTAATTTTTTTAATATTCAATATTTTAAAAAAAGACAAAAAGATCACACATCTTCAGCAAATCCAAATCACCCAGGTGACCACACATGGGAAAGCCAAATTAGCGGCCATCTCCCCGGACGGGAAATACATCATTCATGTCATGGAAGAAAAGGGTAAACAGAGCCTCTGGCTCAGACAGGTGGCTACCGGCAGTAACGTGGAAATTCTTCCCGCTGCCGATGTCAAATTTATTGGACTAACCTTCTCAAATGATGGCAATTATATCTATTGTGTAGCCGAAACATCAAATGCTATTTCCGGCACTCTATATCAATTGCCTGTCTTGGGCGGAACACCTATCAAGATCATAGACGATGTGAACAGCCCCATTACCTTTTCTCCGGATTCAAGACAATTCGCATTTATCAGACTTAGCTTAAAACCCATATCCACTACTTTAACCATTCTTAATATCACAGACAACAGTGAAAAAACTATCTCAACCCAGACTTACCCCCATGAACTGGGTTACTGGGGACTAGCCTGGTCTCCGGACGGGAAAACCATCGCCTGCATGAAAGTCGATCCCCAACCCGGCAAGGAACCCAATATCCTGGTGGAAATTTCGGTTGCTAACGGAAGTATCAAACAGCTCGCCTCAAAGAGATGGGGATCCATAAACCAGATTGCCTGGTTAAGCAATGGCAAAGGTCTGGTCATATCAGCAGCGGATAAATCATCCGGATATTTTTACCAGCTGTGGTTCGTCTCCTTTCCCGATGGAGGCTCGTACCCAATCACAACTGAATTAAACAATTACCTTTCTGTCAGCTTGACCAATGACAGAACTACCATACTGACAACTCGATCAGACTGGATTTCAAACATATGGGTGGCTCCTGCAGACAATCTGGATCAGGCCAGACAGATCACCTCCGGAAAATTCGCCGGTTTCTTTGGAATCGTCTGGTCTCCGGATGACCGATTGGTTTTCGGCAGCAGGGATTTTAGACTCTGGATCATGAACCTGGATGGAACCGGTCAGAAGTTGCTCACCAGAGATGAGCTGAGCAATTGGAGACCGGCTATTTCTCCTGAAGGCCGATATATTGTATTCCAGTCCTGGCGGGGAGATGCGGCCACCAACCGGATCTGGCGAATGGATATGGACGGAGGCAATCCCATCGCTTTGACAGATGGGGAATGGGATGACACTCCCAGAGTTTCACTGGATGGGAAGTGGGTGGTTTACAAGTCAGAGTCCAGCGGTCAGCCCGCTATCTGGAAAGTGTCCATAAACGGGGGGAAGCCAATCCAACTGATCGAACATTTTTCCAGCAATCCGGCCATCTCCCCGGATGGCAAATTTATCGCCTGTTTTCTTTCTAAACCTTCCGATCCCGCTCATAAAGTGCAATTAGCCGTTTTTCCGTTTAATGGCGGTACGCCTGTTTACACCTCTCCATTGCCGCCCGCTGGCATCACAGAATGGAATACCCTGCGCTGGACGCCGGACGGCAAAGCTCTGGCCTTCCTGGTAAACAGAGATGGAGCGAAAAATATCTGGATAAAATCCCTGGACAATCGCCCGGCTGTTCAACACACCCACCTCAGAAATAAACTCATTTATTCCTTTGATTGGTCAAAGGATGGAAAAAAACTGGCCTATGGCTGTGGAGTCCAGGATGACGATGTGGTGCTGATAAGGAATTTCAAATGATCGGACAAACAATATCTCATTATAAAATTTTAGAAAAAATCGGCGAAGGCGGCATGGGTAAAGTATATCTGGCCGAGGACACCAAGCTGGATCGCAAAGTAGCCCTTAAATTTCTCCCGAAGGAATTGACCGGTGCAGGGGCGCATGGCGATGCGCCCAGAGAAAGGTTCCAAAGGGAAGCTAAAGCTGCAGCGAAATTAAACCACCCGAATATCGTTACGGTGTATGAGACCAACGAATACGAGGATCAAATTTACATTGCCATGGAATATGTGCAGGGGAAAACATTAAAGGAAATCATATCCGTTGTAGGGGCAGGTTCCAAACCTGCCCAATTAAATGAGACAGTCAACATCACAACCCAAATCTGCGCAGGCCTGCAAAAAGCCCATGAGGCCGGTATCGTTCACCGGGATATCAAACCGCAGAATATAATTATCAATAAAGAAGGCCAGGTAAAAATTCTGGATTTCGGCCTGGCCAAATTAAAAGGGGTATCCCAATTAACCAGAGAATCCTCAACCTTGGGAACCATCCATTACCTTTCGCCTGAACAAGCAATGGGCAAAGATGTGGACCACCGTTCTGACATCTGGTCACTGGGGGTGGTTCTGCATGAAATGATAACCGGTCAACTTCCCTTTAAAGGCGATTATGAACAAGCGGTAATATATTCGATCTTAAATGAACATCCCGAATCAATCAGAAAACTTTCACCCGGCTTTTCTGCAGAAGCTGAAAATATTTTATTTAAATTACTGGAAAAAGAACCGGAAAATCGATACCAATACTGCAGAGAAATAATAGCCGATCTTCAGATAATTATGAAAAAACCTCAACCAGTTGATAAAAAAACCAAACAAAAAAAGGAAAAATTCCTGCCAAGAAACAGGAAGTTTTTGCTGTTTGGTCTGCCATTATTGACTATTCTCCTGATACTGGGGTGGTTCATTTTCATTTTTAAT
>CBFDCH010000248.1:0-4770 GCA_965603235.1 uncultured bacterium
CATCTTTCTTGTTTGAAATAAACGGGGCCTGGAGATGAAAGCTTCACACTGATTGCGAGAATTGGCCATAACCAAAAAAATATCATAATAAAGCAGAGTGTACTGAATACGAGATCAAAAACTCTTTTGAGGAGACGCAAGTGCATTTCTTCCAGAGGATTGGCCCTTATTGAGATAATCGGGAAGTCTCCAACAATGGAGACATCGATTCGGGGAGCGAAGAACCGGAAATAATCAGGAATGATTCTCACATTGGTCGGAAATTTTTCACAGCAAGAGATAACTTGATCGATCCGGTCCACTGCATCGTTTGGTAAGGCGATGACCACCTCATCCACGGTTTCGTTTTGAAGAACGTTTGCAAGATTATCAATAGTCCCCAAATAATCTTTTCCAATACCGGATTTGTCCTGGTCATCCAGAAAGCCGATCACAAAGTAGCCCATCTGGGGATATGAAATGATGGTTTTATAAAATGCATTCCCAACCTCTCCAGCTCCAACAATCAGTATGCTCCGCATATTGCGGCCTTTTTTCCGTATCCTTATCAATAACATGCGCAATCCGAGTTTCCAAAGAGTTATCAATATCAATTGAAGTAGGAAGTAAATCACCACAAAAAACCTGGATATCACGAGAATATTGGTCATATAAAGAATGAAAACTGCCGATATGAGTTGGATGGAACTGCACTTAAAGACCGCGATAAGCTCAAAACTGGTTGTGCGCGACCGGAATTCGTCGTAAAGTCCACAAACTCTGGCTGAAAAATACCAGATTATATAAAAGACAACAAAAAGGAAAATTTCCTCTATCTTAATATCGGGGAATTTTATATCCGAATCTATGCGATACTTCACTAAGAAGGAAGAGACGAAATAAGAGATGGCCAACAGAAGCATGTCGATGGAGATTTTCAAGTATAAATATGTTTTGTGGAGGGCTTGCATTAGCTATCCCCGGTCATTTTCCTGAACAATTTTGTATATTTTTCAATGATTTTATCAAACAATGGAGTGATTTAACCCGGATGCTCGATACCAGGGAGGTGGCTGTGCCGGTGGACGGAAAGGCAGGCAAAAAACAATTAGATGAAGCCATTAAACAACACCATGATAACCGGCCTTTAATCGATATACTCGGCAGCCTTCCCTTCCGGGATAGCAAGGATGAATTCACCGGTTTACAATCCTACTATCAGTGGCATCCGGCTGCTATTCTAAAAGAGATCAAGCAAAGCAATGTTCCAATCTATCTTTGGTGCGGCTGGTTGGACTCTTTTACCAGGGACGGATTTTTAATGTACCGCAACTTCACCAATCCCAAGAAGTTGGTAATGGGTGCCTGGTCTTATTCGCCCAGGGATCCGCAGCTTATAAAAAATTTGTGGGCACTGGCTGAAGTGGAACAATTGCGCTGGTTTGATTACTGGTTAAAGGGGATAGATAACGGTATCATGGATCAACCCCCGATCCAGTATCAGTTGATGAAAACACCAAAACAAAATGAATGGCACTCTGCTTCACAATGGCCGCTGCAGCAGCAAACCCTCAACAAATATTATTTGCTGCCTGGCCCCACCGGCAGTATAAAATCGGTAAATGACGGGCTGTTAGCAAATACTGCGCCTACGGTCCAAACAGGCGCCGACACCTACCTGGCCGACTATACCACCACTTCCGGTACAACCAGCCGCTGGGATAATGCTGTGGGCCGGGGCTTTAACTACCCGGATATGGCGGCCAATGACGCCAAAGGACTGACCTACACCACCATGCCTTTGAGTGAGGATCTAAATATAACCGGACACCCGGTGGTCCATTTGTGGATTACTTCCACGTCACCGGACTGTGATTTTTTCGTCTTTCTGGAAGAGGTGGACAGTACAGGAGTGTCTCTCTATGTATCCGAGGGCTGCCTGCGGGCTTCTCACCGGGCCTTAACCAAACCAGGCTATGATAACCTGGGACTCCCCTTCCACCGCAGCCATGAGGAGGATCTGCTGGAACTCTACCCTGAGGAACCGGTAGAGCTGGTGTTTGACCTGCAACCCACTGCCACTGTGTTTAACGCCGGCCACCGAATCCGCCTCACCATTACCTGTGCAGACAAAGACAATGCCAAGACGCCCCAGCTATCCCCACCCCCAATTGCCAAGGTTCACCGTCAAACCGGCCAGGCATCATTTATTGTACTGCCCCTGATCGGCAAAAAAAAGGAAGAGGCAGCCGCATATAGTGTAATTCTGATTATCCTGGTATTTTTTATGATAATAGCCCTGGTATTCGCCTTTTATACTGGTTGGCTTAAAAAATCTCAAAAACCAGCCCCATAAATCCGCACCTCAGCGGAACAGGGATGTGCTCAGGGATTTGAAGGCGGCAAGTAACTCCTCACTACCCTGGATGTTCTTCCCCACCCCCTGCCACAGGGGAAAGGAACCACCTCCTTTGCCGTCAACCACAGGCAACACCTTTTGTTTGATTGTATTAAAATCGAGATCAATATTCTGGGAACAACCAATGGCCCATTGCAGTTTGTCCTTCTGCCGGTTTACCAGACAGAAGATAACGTCATGGGCATTGAGCAATTGCTTGATGATTTTTTTAACCAGGCTGTTCTCCTCCCCGTGCCAGGCATGGAGCAGTAAAATATATTTTGAGGACTCGATTTTTTCAGCAGCTGCCAGCAAATGATCGGCCATACTCACAGCAACTCTTGTTTCCAGATCGCTGGCCTGCCGCTTTTGAGCCAGCATTTCCTGATTTAACCGCTCAACCGTTTCAATTAGATTCTCTTTATGGGTTGATAGCAGGGCCTGCAATTTTGATACAATCTGATCCTTTAAACCGTAGTCTTTAAATGCCCGCTCACCGATCATCCAGGTAAGGCGGACATTACCCCTGATCCGTTCCATGGCCACTACCTTAACCAGCTCTACTTCGCCAGTGTGCTGGACATGCAGGCCACAGCAAACCACGCAATCAAAATTTTCCACCTGGGCTACCCGGATCTCCCCCTCCACCGGACACGGTTTTCGTAAGGGGAATTTATCAACCTCCTGGGAGGTGGTGGTAAGAGAATTGAGGAGCAGGTTCTGGTTAATTACACCATTGGCCATTGCTTCTACTTGCTGGAGTTGCTGGGCAGATATCTCGGCGGCCTCGATCTCAATAGTGGTATACTCCTCTCCCATGTGTACGGATATTGTTTTAAATTTGCCTACCTGCCACAGCGAACCAGAGATAATATGTTGTCCGGAATGTTGCTGCATAAAGTCTTTGCGTCTATGCCAGTTAATTTTGCCTTCAACTTTAGTACCCTCGGGCTTTTGTAACACATAGTGGTAAATTCTGCCTTCTTCTCCGGACTGAACATCGGTGACAGCAATCTGGTTAAGCCAGCCCTGGTCAGCGGGCTGACCTCCGCCTTCAGGATAAAAGCAGGTTTGATCCAGCACCAGCCGCCAATATTTGCCATCCTTTTCAATTTCAACAATCCCGGCGCAAAACTCCACCTGATAAGGATTGTCATAAAAAAGTTTCCTGGTCATTAATTAACGCAGTCTATTCTTCTCCATACAGCTCAAATGAGTCCAGAAATTTATTAAAATCAGCTTCGGGAGCAGATTTTTTGCCAAGGGCCAATATCTGGTATAACCGGTTTTCCACCATGTACATCCTGGCTTTGCCTTTGCCTCCCCCCGGTATCCTGGAGGACGGTATGGTAAAGGTATACTCTTTTCCCGGATAACCATCCAGGTTGATATTTTTTTCAGATTTTTTTGTGCCCCGGATTTTTGCTATGCCACCCTTTACACCGTCGCTTAACATTTTCTCTGGGGTTAATTTTTCCAGGACTGCCTTGGGATAATCGGAAAAACCAACGATATAGGCTTCAGCGCCGGCATCATGAGTGTACATTACCACCTTCATTGGACCAATGGGAGTTGGTACCGTCTTTCTTTGTGTCTGAGGATTTGCAGGCATCAATACAGCAAACTCTCCCTCATCCGACTCAAAATCAACCCACTCCGCAGGAGCGCAGCCAAACACCGTTAACAGGACACACAATAGTACCCAAAAAGTTACTTTTCTCATTAAAATCTCCTCTGCAAATGTTAATACCATAGCGCAGGGATTCACACCAAGAATTCCCGCTACATATTATAATAAATAAAAAATCTCATAATTCAATAAGAATTAGGCTTGAAAATAAAACAAAACTAAATCACAATAAGAAAGTAAATTAGTTTTTGTGGGAGGCAACATGTCAGACGAAAATCCATTTCCGCCCAAACCGCCGGCATCCCCTCCAGAGGAAATTCAACCGGATGACAAAGGGAAAACGCCCGACAACAGGGAAGAGCTGTTCCACACCCGGGTGATGGTACGCCCGGACACCCTAACCGGCAAAGCGGATGAAGCGGCGCCAATCCCTGATTCACCCCCCGGAGAAGAGGAGGCAAAACCATCATCCATTGATTTTGGGCAAACACGAATGGCTCCCTCTATTGCCGGAGAAAAGTCAGCTGCTGCCCAGGGACCGGCTCAACAGCCAGCACCCCCCGATGTTACCCGTATCCCCGAACAGGCCCAACCTGTATCCCCACCTGCAACCGAGATAAATGTTTCCCCGGATCCCACTGCCACCATGATTAGCAATTTTCATCATACTGAAATCCTTGGCTCCGCCCCGGATGATAACAAAACCCACGTATCTGCCGAACCCCAGACCGCGGTGACCACTACCACAAGCGAGGGATTTACT
>CBFDCH010000249.1:0-4749 GCA_965603235.1 uncultured bacterium
AATTTAAAAAACCTGGCCTATGGATACAAAATGCAGGAGTTAACGAATATTGAAGCCAAGCTGAAAGAGGAGATAGACAGGTTTGAGGCGGAAAAAGCCACCCTGTTGAACCTTCAGCGGATTGAAAAAATTGTTATTAAAAGGCTGGGATATCAATATCCGCAGCCGCATCAATTTATTCGGGTTTTTGATAACTAAAATGAAAATTTACCGGCAAGAGAGCAATCGGGTTTTTATCCTCTTTGTGGTCATGGTAGTCTGGATTGGTTTCATTGTCTTCAGTTTGTTTAAAATACAGATTTTTGAATACACAAAATATTTAAGTAAAATCAAAGCTCAAAAAACCAGAGTTTTTTCCCTGCACCCCAAACGGGGTACCATCTATGATCGCAATGGTGAAATTCTTGCCATTTCTATACGGGCCAAATCAGCATTTCTCAGTAATAAAAATCAGCAAGAGTCCCTAAAACTTTTCCGGCAGGTTGCGGCAAAAATTAATATCTCCAGAAAGAAGAGATCCAATATCCGCAGACGAATTCAGCGCGGGGAAAAATTCATCTGGATCAAACGCAAGCTGAGTCAGCTGGAGTATGACAGACTCAAACAGTTGAATCTTTCCTCGAATAATCATTCCCCCCTCGATTTTATTGAAGAGTATAAGCGAATTTATCCCCAGAAAAGCATTGCCGCGCATGTTCTTGGCGGTGTTGGTATTGATGAACAGGGTTTGTACGGAGTTGAATATTCGCTTGATTCTCTGATCCGGGGGAAGGGCGGCAGGGCCAAGGTTGAGTTGGACGCCCGCAGGAAAATATTTAAAATTAACTATCTGGAAAAACCGGTACCCGGGAAGGATCTTTACCTGAGTATCGACGCCTCCATCTCGTTTTTTGTGGAACAGGAACTAAAAAAAGCGATTATTGCAGCCAGGGCCAAAGGGGGAACGGTTATTGTGCTGGATGCCCTTGATAGTTCGGTACTGGCCATGGCCAGTTATCCCTTCTATCAGCCCGACCGTCTCAGTTCAACTTCCCCCAAGATATTGAAAAACAAGGCCATCTCCTTTCTCTATGAGCCAGGTTCGACCTTTAAAGTTATTCTGGCATCCAGCGCCCTGGAAAAAAAGGTTTGTTATCCGCAACAAATATTTGATTGTTACGATGGCATCTTCGAGATTGGCGACAGGAAAATTTTTGATGTTAAAGGTTTTGGCAAGATGACTTTTGAAGATATCATCGTTCATTCCAGCAATATCGGCGCTGCCAGGATAGGGCTGCGCCTGGGCAAGGACAGGTATCATCAATTTATTGAGGCCTTTGGATTTGGTAAAAAACTGGGAATCTCCCTTCCCGCTGAAGAAAAAGGGATTTTCCATCCCGTAAAAGATTGGAATCAGGTCACCGTAGCCTTTCATTCAGACGGCTATGGTATTGCCGTAACTCCCCTGCAAATGGCTGCTGCCTTTAATGTTATTGCTTCCGGAGGCTATTTGATTTCCCCGACCATTGTTAAGAGTTCAACCGTGAGAGGAGCAGGTACTCTGGCCGCAACGCGGGTTTTATCTTCCTCAACCGTGCATAAGCTGACCACCATTTTAACCGAGGTTGTGAAGAGGGGCACTGGCAAAAAAGCTAAGATTAACGGCATTGACATCGCCGGCAAAACAGGCACTGCGCAAAAATTGAAGCATGGCAAATTCCAGAAGATTTACGTCTCTTCTTTCGGCGGATTTTTCCCTGCCAGTCGTCCGCGTCTTACCATGTTGGTGGTAATTGACGAACCGGTCGGCCTGTACTATGGCGGGGATGTGGCGGCGCCCCTGTTTCGAAGCATTGCTGAAAAAATCATGATTTATCTGAAAATATTCCCTGAGCTCGATTCAACCAATGAGGTGCGGATTTGAAACGGTTGGAACAATTGTTAACCGGGATTGATGTGCTTGCCGTCAGGGGCTCTATGGACCGGAATGTATCTGGTATATGTACCGATTCCAGAAAAATAAAAACTGATAATTGTTTTGTGGCCATCGAGGGATTTAATCAGACTGGTCTTGAATTCGTGGGAGATGCGGTCAAGGGCGGCGCCAGCGTGATAGTAAGTGAAAAATATTTACCGGCAGAATACCCTGATGTTACCTTGATTCAGGTTAAGAATGCCCGGCAGGTTTCCGGAAAGTTGGCTGCTGCTTATTTTGATAGTTCTGCCTGGAAGATGTATGCCATTGGTGTGACTGGTACAAATGGCAAAACTACCATTATGTCATTGATTGAAGCCATTTACAGCCAGGCGTATCAAACGGCTGCCATTGGCACCCTGGGAATGGCGTGTGGTTCTTATACCACATCCAGCTCCCTTACCACACCTGAAGCGGTTGATTTTTTTCCCTTTTTAAAAAGTGTCACCGACAATGGCTGTACCGACCTGGTAATGGAAGTTTCCTCGGTAGCTCTCCAGCTGCACCGGGTGGACGAGATCTCGTTTTCTCAGGCAATTTTCAGTACCTTCTCCGGTGACCATCTTGATTTCCATGGTACAATGGAAAATTATTTTCAGGCAAAACTGACGTTATTCAAACGGTTGAGCAGGCAAGCCTGGGCCGGTATAAATATTGACGATCCCCGGGGGAGCCAGATTATTGATGAATTGGATTGTAATTTTTTAACCTATGGTTTTTCCACCCAGGCAGATATTCATCCTCTCAAATACAAGTTAAGCCTTGAGGGTATTCGGGCCCTGATCCAGACCCCTAAGGGTAAATTGGAGATCAAAAGCCGGTTAATCGGGCGGATTAATCTGTTAAATATAATGGCTGCTATCACTTCGGCGATCATAAAGGGGATCGACTTTGAATTGATTGTCAGTGGAATTGAAGGATTTGCCGGAGTACGTGGACGGCTCGATCTTGCCTATCAAAATGAAATTCATGTGCTCATTGATTATGCCCATACTGACAAAGCGCTTGAAGGACTGCTGGCATCCTTAAGGGAAGTGACTGATAAACAGATAGTTCTCGTATTTGGTGCCGGAGGCTCACGGGACAGAGGCAAGCGTCCGCGCATGGGAAAGGTGGCCACTGATTTTGCCGATTATGTGGTGGTCACCAGCGATAACCCCCGGGCTGAGGACCCGGAGAATATCGTTAAGGATGTTGTTGGCGGCTTTGGCAAAAATTTTTGCAATTACACGATTGAATTGGACCGAAAAGAAGCAATACGTCAAGCCATGGCCATGGCCCGGCCGGGAGACATGGTCGTGGTTGCCGGCAAGGGACATGAGGATTATCAAATTTTCAAAGACAAAACCATCCATTTTGATGATTTTGAAGTGGTACAGCAGATTCTTCGGGAGAAAAATGCCTGAATTAAGCTTACTTGAAATCTCGAGACTGGTAGATGGTCAGCTAGTCAATGGCAGGGGGGATTTCAAGATCAAAGATTTCCATTTTGATAGCCGCTTGATTGAAGATGGCAACACCCTGTTTTTTGCCTTAAAATCTGAAAGCGGCGATGGGCACCAATACATTAAAGAACTCGACGCTGAAAAGGTAGCTGCTGTGGTAGACAGGGACTTTGACTGGCAAGGCCTCACCCTGCCCTTGCTGGTGGTTGAAGATCCATTGAAGGCGGCTCAAAGACTGGCAGCTCAGGTACGTCAACAGATGGACCGTGTCAAGTACATTGGTGTAACCGGAAGTGCTGGTAAAACAACCACAAAGGAATTTGTCTATCAATTGCTAAAAAATAAATATACCGTATCCCGGTCAGTGAAAAATTGGAACAACTGGATTGGATTACCTTTCTCTCTATTAAGAATGACAGGCGAAGAGACAGCCGCTGTTTTTGAATTGGCCATGAGCTTTCCGGGAATCGGGGAAATCGATCTCCTGGCCAAAATCCTTCGTCCTGATATTGCTGTCATTCTCAATGTTTATCCCGTACATCTGGAGTTTCTACACAATACCAGCAATGTTGCCCGGGCCAAAGCGGAAATTCTCAACTACCTGGAAGCAGATGATGTGGCCTTCGTCAATGGGGATTCGGCCGAGATCAGGCAGGAAGTGACTCCCGGCAGGGAGAATGTTTTTTATTTTGGCAGGGAAGGGAAGAATAATCAAATTGTATTACTGGAAGTGAAAAAAGAGGGAAAGATCAGGAAACTATTGATAGATTTCCAGGGCAAACAACAGGTTTTTTCAACGACTATTATTAATCATATACACCTGGAGAATTTGTTCGTTGCCATTATGGTGGCTCTGCAAATGCGCCTGACTCAACAGGAAATACAGCAAAGTCTCAATTTAATTGAGCCTCTTGAGAATCGGGGCAAAATTGAGGAGCACGGGGATTTTATCATAATCAATGAAACCTATAATTCCAATCCGGAAGCACTGAGAAAGACATTACTCTGGGTGGACGAGGAATATGACGGTGCTAAAATTGCCGTGATTGGCGACATGCTGGAACTGGGGGAGCAGGAGAGTAATTTCCACTACCAGGCAGGTCAGTTTTTTGCCAGCTTGGGATTTCACTACTTATTGACAGTGGGTGAACGGGCCAAAGGAGTGGCAGCCGGAGCAAGGGCTGCCGGGTATGCTGAAAAGAATATCCGGGAGTTTCAGGAGTGCGGGCAGGCAGGACGTTTTCTGCGGCGGGTGGTTCAACCCAATAGTGTGATTCTATTTAAAGGGTCAAGAGGAATCAGGCTGGAGCAAGCGGTGGAGGAGTTTTTACGTGCAGGATAAAATGGTGG
>CBFDCH010000250.1:0-4723 GCA_965603235.1 uncultured bacterium
TCAAAAAATGGGTTTTTATAAACTATCTTTCCCTTTGTGACATCGAGAATGAAAACACCAAACTTAACCTTGTTGAATATAAAATTGTAGAGACATTCCTCCTGACAATCGGGTATGCCAGGGATTACAGTGCCTTTGGCTTTTCCTTTTCTGCCCGTCATCGGTTTCTCCACTCAATCATGCGGGTAAAATATTGATTTATAGTTATGTTTTTACAAAACCACATAGTCTTCTATGCATTGCGAAATCTCTTTGATTTTGTGTTTAAGTATGGCCACATTACCCTTTAGATCCAGAATAACACCAAGATAAATCTCATCTGTTACCAGCCAGGCAAAAATATAAATTAACTGATCTGTCTGAATCTGGAAAAGATCGAAACAACCGAGATTTAGTTGTTTGAAGGTATCGATAATGCTTTCGTAAAGGTTCAGGCCCAGAATTCCCAGACCCTTGATGTCCATACTTGATTCTGAATCAGACAGAATCAGATCGCCCGCACTATTAAAAACTCCTGCGCTTTTTAAACCGGTAACAGTTTTTAAAGAGTCAAATATTTTTTTACTTACGCCGATTTCCGCTGTTTTTGCGACCTCATCGGGGCGGCGATTTTTCTGATATTTACGCTCATCAATCTCTTTGGCTATATTGATGATAAAGGTGATAAAAGGTACATTTATACTGCGGAGAACTTTCTTTTTACCTTGTAATACGGTGAATTTACCCCGATTCATGTTAATGAGTCTTTTGGCCGCTTCAATACCGCTAACATTATCAAATTCAGCGTTGATTATTTCTCCGTTATCAAAGTAGAGAAATCCCTCTTTTTCATTGATCTGGATTTTTACGGCCACGGTTTTTTTCTCCAGATTAATGATTTGCAAAACAGAGGTCAGGTCAATAGATTCAATGGTACCTGAAACCCCGCGAAGGTCATTGAAAAAATCAATTAACATCCGCTTAAACCATTCAAAATCGAATGGTTTGGTGATAATTTTCATGGCTCCCAGAGCGTTAATTTTATTAAAAATTTCTTCGTTGCCATAAGCGGTCATGGCCATCACTTTGCCCAGGAAATTGTGTTCTTTCAGATGCATGAAAAGGTCAATACCACTCTTTCCGGGCATTCTTATATCAGTGATTACCAGGTCGAAACGGTATAGATTTGTCAGTTTTATGGCCTCGTCAACTGAAAAACAAATTTTGGTTTCGAAGATATTATTAAAGTCTACCAGTCCGTCTTTAAGACTTTCCAACAGAAATTGTTCATCATCTACCAATAAAAGTCTTTTTATCATATTTACCTGATGGGCCTTATTTGGTTATATTTAATCACATATTCTATAAAAAATAGTACGATATGTAAAGTACCAATGTGTTTTTTTATAGTATTATTCCTACTCCATGTCATATTATTCTTTTAAGTCAATCATTTTCGAACTTTCTGAATATTCCGTCATTTCAAATTCTCCGGAACTTAAACCGTCAATTTTTTTCACAATGGATGCTATTCGCAACAGGGCGTCAATTGACCGGTCAAGTGCTCGCTGGTCGATTTTGGAAACATCTTTTTTTAAATTTAAAAGGGCAATGGTTAAGGGATTATTTATCTCATGGTTAAAGGTAGTAATCATTGCGTTCAAGGTTGCCAGTTCTCTTGAGCGCATGCTGTCACGATTCAAATCAACGATATTGAGCTGGGTTTTAATCCGGGCTATGGCAATATCGATGTTAATCGGCTTGGTTAGATAATCGTTGGCTCCCAGATTGAGCGCTTCCGTTACATCCGTGGTTTCACTTTTAGCTGTCACCATGATGACAGGTAATTCAACGGATTTATACTTTTCTCTAACAACTTTAAGTACCTCTGTGCCGGACATATCCGGCATCATGATATCCAATAGGACGATTTCCGTTTTATTGGACTGGATAAATTCCATACAATTGGTGCCTGAATGAAGTATATAAACTTCAAAATCTTTTTTCTCCAGCATGCGGGCGAGGAATTTTGAGTTGATCTTGTCATCATCAATTATTAATATACGTCTTTTATAAAATAGTGCGTCTTTGTTGATCATTAAATTATTTTACCCAGTTGTTTTAACTCTATTAACAATTGGTCAGTGTCCAGGGTCATGGCAGAAAAGAGTTGATCCGCTCCGCCAACCTGGCCGCTTTTTCCCAGTTTGTCGAGTTGGAAAGCCTGTTCGGTGACCTTTTTTGCAAAAAAGTTACTAACTGCTCCCTTAAAGCTATGTGCTGATTGATGGAGTGCGTGGGAATCGTCATTCTGTATGGCTGTTTCGATCTCCTGTAACATCTCGGGACATATATTAATGAATTCCGTAATGATCTCCTGCATAATCTCTTCATCCCCCCCAAATTGAGATATCAGAGCTTCCCGGTCAATCAATAATAAATCATTGTGTGCATCCATTCCATTTTCCTTCTATTGTTTGATATCTTATAATATATATCTAATTTTCTTTCAACACAAAAAAAAAATCAAATTTCCATTGCCCATTTTTTTACCATCTTAAACACGGTTTCCCGTTTTATGGGTTTGGAAATATAATCGTCCATTCCGGATTCGAAGCATTTTTCACGGTCTTCTTTCATGACATCAGCCGTCATGGCAATGATGGGGAGTTTTTTAAATCCTTTTTTACGCAGCACTCTCGTGGCTTCTCGGCCATCCATTTCCGGCATATTTACATCCATGAAAACAAGATTGAATCTGTGAGGATTTGCCGTGATTATTTCCACCGCTTCCCTGCCGTTATTGGCCAGTTCAAGTTGGTAGCCGGCTTTTGTTAACATGTAATTGGCCAATTTTTGATTCATTTTATTGTCTTCGACCAGGAGAATGCGGATGGAATGCTTGGCTTCTTCTACCAGGGTATGCTGAGTGATCACTTCGACCTTGCCCGGGATTTTTTCCTTGGTGATTTCATCGGGTCCCAGCAAACGTTTAATCATATTTAACAATTTTCGTCTCTGAATGGGTTTGGGCAAAAATCCGTCAAAACCACTCTCTTTATATTTCCGCGTCCTCTTGGCAGTTGAGGAGGAAAAAGCCAATAGAGGGACATTGGCCAGTTGCTTATCAGGGTGCTTGCGGATTTGTGTAGCCAGATCATATCCACTGATAACCGGCATTTGAATGTCCAGGATGCAAATGTCGAAGGGATTTTGCTGGCTTATTCCCTGCTGCAGCTTTTCAATAACAAGTTTGGCCTTTTTTAAGGGTTCCACCGTCATACCTGCCTGCTGCACTGTGTGTGATAGAATCTCCAGGTTGTTCTGGTTGTCATCCACAATGAGTACCCGCTTGTTAGCCAGGCTATCAGGTGAGAGGGTTTGACTGAATTTTTTGGTTGACTTTTTAATCCAGGATGTAAAATGAAAAGTACTTCCCTTGCCTTCCTTGCTCTCAACCCATACCTCTCCCCCCATCAATCGAGCCAGTTGCCTGCTGATGGATAATCCAAGCCCGGTGCCACCGTATCTGCGGGTGGTGGAACCGTCTGCTTGTTGAAATAATTCAAAAATAGCCTCCCATTTGTCTTCAGGAATTCCAATGCCAGTATCACGCACAGTGGTGTGGAGTTTTATTTCCCCTTTTCGTTCCTCCTCGACAGATAGATGAAGCTCAATTTCTCCTTCGCTGGTGAATTTGGTGGCATTGCCCATCAGGTTCATTAATATTTGGCGGATACGACCCGGGTCGCCGCACACATAGGCCGGAATTTGATCGCCTATGCGGCATAGCACCTCAATCGGTTTATTTTCAAGACGCGGCATCACCAACTGGCATACGTCAAAGGCAGTAACCTCAATATCAAAATCTATACGCTGAAGTGAAAGTTGGCCCGCTTCAATTTTGGAAAAGTCAAGAATTTCATCGATTAACTGGAGCAGGGATTCTCCACTTTTACTAATGGTGCGTGCATATTCCATCTGCTCTTCGTTTAGTTCAGTATCCAGAAGCATGTCTGTAAAACCGATGACACCATTCATGGGAGTTCGAATTTCATGGCTCATGCGTGCCAGGAACATACTTTTGGCCTGGTTGGCTGATTCTGCCGATTCCCGAGCCTGCATGGCCATTTCAAACAAACGGGCATTCTCTATGGCTGCGGCAATCTGTGTGCTCAGGGTTGACATAGCGGAAATGTCACTCTCATCAAAAACATTCAACTCAACACTCTGGATATCCAGTACACCGACTACTTTAAATCCACTGATGATCGGGATGGATAATTCCGACTTGGTAACTTCCTCCGCCTTTTTTGTATAGTGGGGGTTTTTGGTAATATCATTACTCATTTGCGGCTCTTTGGTCAATGCCGCCCGGCCGATCATTCCTTCGCCGACTTCAATGCTAAGGTTGCTGGGAAACACGTCGCTGTAGCCGCCGGCAATGGCCTTAAGGGTGAGGTATTTCTTGCTATCATCCATATAGAGCAGCATGACGCCATAATAATTAAATGTTTCCTGAATAGAGGTGACGGTTTCGGACAAAAGGACTTCCAGATTCAGCTCACCACTTACCCGCTTGCCAATTTCATAGAGAAGCATAGCCTGGTCTGCACGCCGCTGTAATTGTTTTTTTAATTTTTTCTGTTTTTCAATCTCACCTTTTGCTCGTTCGTAAAGGTTGGCATTTTCGATGGCGGAGGCGATCTGGGCGCTCAGGGTTTCCATCAAGGCCACATCACTT
>CBFDCH010000251.1:0-4711 GCA_965603235.1 uncultured bacterium
TTAAGGGAAGGTCAGCCAATAGCGGCCACAGTGACTCTGCGGGGTATACGGATGTACGAGTTTTTAGACCGACTCATCTCTGTGGTGTTCCCCAGAATGAAGGATTTCAAGGGATTGTCTCCCAAATCCTTTGATGGCCGGGGAAATTATACGGTGGCAATTAAAGATCAACTGGTTTTTCCGGAGATTGATTATAATAAAGTTGATAAAACCATGGGTATGTCCATAACTCTGGTAACTTCAGCTGAAACGAACGAAAAAGGATTGGCCTTGTTAAAGCATCTGGGTGTGCCGATTCAATAAAGGAGGAAGCCGTGGCAAAAAAATCAACCATAGCAAAACATTTAAAACCCAAAAAATTTAAAGTAAGACATAGTTCACGGTGTCGACTTTGCGGTCGCTCACGTGCGATATATAGAAAATTTGAAATATGTCGTCTTTGTTTCAGGGAATTATCCTTGCGGGGGGAAATCCCCGGAGTAACAAAAGCGTCGTGGTGAGGAGTACTATGAGCCATACAGATCCAATTGCAGATATGTTATCGAGAATCAAGAATGCCATTATGGCTAAAAAAAAAGAGGTACCTGTGCCTCTTTCTAAGATTAAAGTCGAAATCGCAAAAATACTAAAAAGTGAAGGGTATATTGTAGATTATAAGGTGCAGGACTCGCAGTTTCCCCCCTTTTTTTCAATCGAGTTGAAATACAAGGATCAGAAACTGAATGCCATCGGGGATGTAAAACGTATCTCCAAACCTGGCAAACGAATTTATGCAGAAGTGGGCAGTATTCCAAAGGTGCTTGGAGGATTGGGCGTTTCGGTATTGTCCACCTCTAAGGGATTAATGACTGGGAAACAGTGCCAGGAAAATAACATTGGTGGTGAAGTACTACTTTACATTTGGTAGGAGGCAACATGTCCAGAAAGGCAGCGAAACCCATTGAATTCGATAGTTCAGTAAACGTTGAGCTAAAAGAAGAGTTTATTAAACTAAAAGGGCCCAAGGGGGAACTTGAGGTACGCTTTAGCAACAAGGTAACCATTAAGCTGGAAGATGGGAAAATTCATGTAAACCGGAAAGATGAAACCCAAAAATCCTTTGAAGGTCTGTATTGGAGTTTAATCAATAATGCTGTAATCGGCGTGACCAAAGGATATTCCAAAAAATTGAGTATTGTTGGGAAAGGTTGGCGATCCACAGTAAAAGGAGATACTATCAACCTGCAAGTGGGGTATTCTCACCCGATAAATTTTAAACTTCCAGCAGGCGTAACAGCAACTCAGGAAAATCCGGGTTCCTTCACACTTTTTTCCCATGATAAACATTTACTGGGCCAGGTATGTGCCAATATTCAAAAATTTAGACCGGTGGAACCCTATAAATTGAAGGGGATTCGCATGGAAGGCCAGTATCTGAGACAGAAGGTTAGAAAAATGGTAGGTGAATAGAATGTATAAAGCAAAATTTATCATAAAAAAAACTAAAAAAGACCGGCTCAGGAAATCGATCCGAAAAAAAACCAATGGGACAGCCAAGAAACCCCGGATGATTATCTTCAAGAGCAACAAGTATCTGTATACCCAGGTATATGATGATCTATCCAGAAAAGTCCTGACCACAGCTTCAACCATTGAAAAAGAGGTGAAGGCTCAATTGAAAAGTACCAAGGATACTGAAGCTGCAAAAGTGATGGGAAAAGTGATCGCTGAAAGGTTAAAAAAGATAAAAATTAAACAGGTTATATTCGATAGAAATGTTTATCCCTATATGGGGAGAGTAAAAGCTTTTGCAGAATCTGCAAGAGAAAACGGAATTAAGTTTTAAGGAGAATGAGCGTGGAGGAATTTGAAAATATTGAAGTTTTTGAAGAAGAAGTAATCTCAATTCGCAGGGTTACCAAGGTTGTCAAGGGTGGAAAAAATTTACGCTTCTCCGCTGCTGTGGTTGTCGGAAACAAAAATGGAAAAGTAGGACTTGGTAAAGGTAAAGCACGAGAAGTGCCGCTGGCAATTAAAAAAGCGGTGGTTGATGCCAAGAAAAACATGATCGATGTTCCCATCATGAATGATACAATTCCTTACTATACGATAGGTAAATTTGGAGCCGGCAGGGTAGTGTTAAGACCAGCCTCTCCAGGTACGGGTGTGATCGCTGGTGGATCAGTCCGGGTAATCATGGAGTTAGCAGGTATAAAAAACATTTTAACCAAAAGCCTGAAAAGTAAAAATGTATTAACCGTAGCTCGGGCCACCATTGAAGGACTACGTGAGATTAATAATCCGGATGATATCGGTAGCAAACGAGGAATAAAGGAGGAGGATGTATGGCAGTGAAGAAACAGACTTATCCTAAGATAAAGATACGGTTAGCTAAAAGTTTAATCGGCCGGAACAAGAAACAGCGCGCTGTTGTAAAGGGACTCGGATTGACTAAAATAAACTCTGAGGTGATTCGGGAAAAGAGACCGGAAATCTTGGGAATGATAAAAAAAGTTGAATTTATGGTTGATGTTGTGGAGGTTGGCAAATGATTAGCTTGGCAAATTTAAAACCGGCCAAAGGAGCCATAAAAAAGCGTAAACGGGTGGGCCGAGGTCCAGGCTCCGGTTTTGGGAAAACAGCTGGTAGAGGCATGAATGGTCAAAAATCACGCAGCGGATACTCCCGCAAGCGGGGATTTGAGGGTGGCCAAATGCCGCTGGTTCGACGAGTTCCCAAGCGTGGCTTTACAAACATATTCCGAAAAGAGTACAATATAATCAATTTGGAAACCATAGAAAAATCCGGCCTTAAAGAGATTAAATTTGAAGACTATTTTAAGAATAGATTAGCCAAACGGAAACGGATGGGTATAAAGATTTTAGGAGAGGGTGAGCTGAAGAGAAAAGTTAAAATTCATGCCCACAAATTCTCAAAAACGGCTATTGAAAAGATCAAAGGAACGGGCGGAGAGATCTTCTATATCGAAGGAGAGAAAAATTGATCACTTTTTTTAGAAATATGTTTATCATTCCAGAGCTGAGAAGGCGGATTATCTTCACTTTTCTACTTCTTGCTGTTTACCGGATTGGATCACAAATTTTCACACCTGGGATTGATGTCGAGGCCCTGAGAGAATTTTTTGAATCTGCTCAAGGGACATTGCTGGGAGTTCTGGACCTATTTTCCGGAGGTAATATTGGTCGTATGACTATATTTGCCACTGGGATTATGCCTTATATCAGCGCTTCGATTATCTTGCAATTGTTACAGGTCGTCTGGCCATACCTGGAAAGAATCTCTAAAGAGGGCGATCTTGGCAGGAAGAAAATAACACAGTATACCCGTTACGGCACTGTGGTTATTGCCGTGATTCAATCATTTGGTTTTGCTATTATGATGGAACGTATGAAGTCGCCCGGAGGTGTGGATGTTGTCCTCACCAAAGGCTGGGGATTCAGGCTGTTAACCATCCTCACCATGACCACAGGCACGGTTTTCATTATGTGGCTCGGTGAGCAAATTTCCGAGCGGGGTATTGGTAATGGTATATCACTTATAATTTTCGCCGGCATTGTGGCTGGCCTGGTACCCGGAACCACTACGCTGTTTGACGGTTTTAAGACCGGTGATATGGATGCCCTTAAAGTGATTTTCTTGTTTGCCTTCATGGTGCTGGTGATAGGATTCATTGTCTATGTTGAGATGGGGCAACGACGTATCCCCATAACCTATGCCAAGCGTGTGCAGGGGCGCAGGATGATGGGGGGTCAGAGTACCTTCCTGCCTTTAAAGGTGAACACCGGTGGTGTTATTCCAATAATTTTTGCCCAATCGGTGATGGCCTTCCCCAGTACAATTGGGGCGGTGATCAAACATCCGATTGCAGAAAGTATTGCCAATATTTTCGGTTATGGCATGCCCGCGTATAACCTGATGTTTATAACTGCTATTATCTTTTTTACCTATTTTTACATCTCCATCATCTTTAATCCTCAGGATGTTTCGGATAATCTAAAAAAATACGGTGGGTTTATCCCCGGTATAAGAGCAGGGAAGAATACGTCGGATTACATTGACAATGTCCTCTCCAAATTGACACTTGTGGGAGCATTGTACCTGGCACTTGTTTCCATCATACCCACATTTTTAATGAGTGGTTTTAATGTTGAGCCCATCCCCTTTATTGGTGAATGGCTGCATACAAACCTGCCGCCTCTGGTAACCAAGGGCTTGGGAGTACGGTTTTACTTTGGAGGCACATCCATCTTAATTGTGGTTGGTGTTGCTATGGATACCGTTCAACAGATTGAAGCCCAGTTGACCATGAGAAACTATGAGTCATTTTCTCGAAAGGGTAGAGTTAGAGGTAGACGCTAAGGACTATTAAGAGGTTAAGACGTGGTTGTTGTGAAAACTGATAATGAGTTGAAGCTGATGAGAAAAGCCAACCGGATTATTGCAGTTGTGCTAGAGGAGCTAAAGGATAAAATCAAGCCGGGTGTAAATACAAAAACATTGGACCAATGGGCGGAGCAGAGAATTGAAGGTTTCGGTGCCAAACCGGGCTTTAAAGGCTACCGTGTTGGTAATAAGGTTTTTCCGGCCACTCTGTGTACTTCTATCAATCAAGAAGTGGTTCATGGTATACCTTCAGACCATAAAATTCTGAAAGAGGGCGACATCGTGGGAATTGACGTAGGTTCTATCTACCAGGGTTTTTATGGTGATG
>CBFDCH010000252.1:0-4702 GCA_965603235.1 uncultured bacterium
ATTTAAAAAAAGCGATTGAACTCGAACCCTGGAATCCTGAACCGGTCTATGCCCTGGGTATGTTGTTCCAACAGGTAAAAAAAATAAACTGGCTGAAAAATGTTTTCTGCGAACACTGGAGATAAATCCCGGATTCCGCCAGGGGAATGATGCCTTGAAGGAACTCCGCCATCCAACAAAAAAGAAAAAAGAATCAATTTTTAAAAAAAAATTATTTTAACGCGCAGAAATCCCACCCCCGGCAATTAAAACCACATACTTTTATAATCAGGTGAGTTAATCGGGGGATTTGACTTTCGGAGAAATTTTGCCTAATATATTTTTTTCGGCGGATCCTGGTTTATTGCAGGACTCAACCGGCAATTGAACCCGTGGGAGAGGGAACCGCTTAAGCGATATAAGATCTTGGTTTAACTGAGAGAGATTTATGAACAATCAGACTACAAAACCGGTTCAGCATGAATCGAGGCATTTTCTTAAAAAAATTTCATCCAAACTGGTCATCGCTGTGCTGGGGGCTGTCATCCTCCCCTTTGTGGGGCTGGTGTATTTCGTAGACACTCAAATTGATACCCGGTTGAAAATAAACATAGTCAACCAATCGTTGCTCAACCTGGCAGGAGACCTGGCTCATGAACTGAATACCATGATGAAAAAGCGGAACTCAGATTTGTTAATCATGTCAGCCGGGATTCCTCCGGGCAGAGCTATACAAGAACATCTCGGACAGGTCGAATCAGACAGATACAACTCCCTGTCACACCAGAAAACATTCTTTACAGATCAACCACCAACAAGAGAGACAAAAAACTTTTCCTGGAGGAATATCCAAACCGAAACATTTAATCGATTTGTTCAACTGCGCAAAGTGTATGACCTGATCCTTTTGCTGGACCAGAATGGGAAGGTGGTCGTCTGTAACAATATAAATGCAGAAGGGGAGAAAATTGATTTTAATCTAATCCTCCATCTCTTTTCACATACTTTTAAGGAAAAACCCTGGTTTACTGAAGCGTTAAAAAGAGAGATATTCAGGGTGGATCAACATGTCTCAGACCTAATCCCCAAAGAGTATATCAAAGATATTGATACTGCCAGCCACCATCACATCGGTTTTGCTGTGCCGGTTAAACACCCGATGCAAAAGAATAAATCCTTTGGTGTTATCTATGCACTGGTCAACTGGAAAAACATACAACAATTGATTGATGTTCCCCGCATTAAAGCCTATTTCAGCGGCCTGGTAAAGGACAAGGAGCCCTCTCCCTACGCCTGGATTTGGGGAGCCGATGCCAACACCATTCTGGCCCACCAGGACCGCTCCCTCTATGGAGAAACAGTGGCAGGCGCTAAATTGAACCTGCCGCAAATGGTGGAAGATGCCCGATCAAGTCACTTCGGATTATACCGGGAATACTCATATCAGAACAATAAAAAAAACGCCGCATACTTTCACTGCGAGGGGCCTGAACCGGGAACTCGACTGGGAGGATTTGGCTGGGTGGTCGGAGTTGGCATTGACAACCGGGATATTTATGCCATGGCCGGCCAACTGCGAAGACTCCTGTACACTAGTACCGGTGTGGTGATTATTATTGTGATACTATGGACCCTCCTCATTGCCCGGCGAACCACAAGACCCATCCTTTCATTGCAAAAGCACATGAGAAAAGTATCGCAGGGGAATCTGGACACACAAATAACGCTGGATAGAGGAGATGAGATAGGCGACCTGGCAGCCGATTTCAACCAGATGATATTTGAATTGAAAGAGAAGCGGGCACAACTTATTAAGGCTGAAAAAAGTGCAGCCTGGCGAGAAATGGCTCAACAGATCTCTCATGACATCAAAAATACCCTTACTCCGTTAAAATTGTCAGTCGGCCTACTCAAACAAGCAGTCAAAGATGACTCTCCAGAATATAAACAAATCCTGCAACATACCCTGGAGTTGATTGACCACCAGACAAAAAATTTAAGAGAAATTGCCATTAATTTTTTCGAATTTACCGGAGGTCGCAAATCAGTGGCCAAAAGATGTGACATCGGTTCACTGATCACAGAAGTAACCAAATTAAATGGTGAGTGGGCCAGAGAGTTGAACATTACAATTGAGGGGCTGGAGGGGCTCAAAGATTCAGGAATCTATGTCCTATCTGATGAGATGAAACTGCAACGGGTTTTAACCAATATTGTTGCCAACGCATTTCAAGCCATGCCGGATGGAGGGACTTTATCCATATCTCTGAACAAGGCTGATAACTTTGCAGTGATGAGGATAAAAGATTCAGGTGTGGGCATTCCGGATGAAGTACGGGACCACCTGTTTGAACCATATTTCACAACTCGCAGTCAGGGCACCGGCCTTGGGTTGGCCATTGCCAAACGCATCATTGATGAGAGTGGTGGAACAATAGTTCTGGATAAAAATGGCGACAACGGAGGCAGGGGGACATCCGTTTGCATCCGTTTGCCTTTGGCTAAATAGTTACTTCCTGGGAAAAAGCAATGATTTGCCCCATTTTGTCCAGAACTACAGCCTTATAGGTATAAGATTTACCAGCAGTCAAAAATCTCTCCTGATGAACAAATATGCGCTGGGAAACCACGCTGGCAGCAAAGTTGGCAATCTGTTGGTAATTACCGGACCCCTCTTTGCGATAGAGAACACATGAATCCACTATCTCCAAATCCACATTTTCCACAACAAAAGTGACCACGCCATAATCCCGTCTAATCAGCCAGGCCTGTTCACTTCTGCGCATGACATCAATATTAATCGTCACATTTTTAACAAAGATCTCGGTGGCCTCAGTCCGCTTTTTGCCAACTTTATCTATAACTACTGCCGCGATTGAATATTTGTTATTTCTGTACACCATGGTATTCCAATGGTAAGAATAGGGTGGAGACGAGTCTGAGCCCACCAGTTGATGGTCCACATAAAACTCAACGGAACTAATTCCAGCCGGCGCATAGGCATCAACTGTTAACGGATATAGGCCATACACTTTTTCCCACTTGACAGGAGTAATATAATTAATTTTTAACTCTTTGGCAATCTCAGTGGTCATGAACATGGTGGAGGTCCAATTGTGGCCTCCGCCTGAAACTACCCAGTCATAATTTATGATACTCTTTCCCTCCCCGATCCAGGGATCCATCAGGTATAATTTATCATCAATAAAACCATGTCCCACCAAAAAATGGCCGCCTCCGTTATCCCAGGCCCAGGAAATAAGAAAGGGACGCTCGGCAATGATCTCGCCCTTTACCTCCTTCATGGTAAGCGGGCCTGAAGATGGAATACTTTCCACTCCCCAGTTCAAAAGAATATTTTCTACACTGCCGGGATCTCCCCAGCCGTAATTCCCCTCATTACATCCCTGATAGGGGTCTTTACAACAGTCGGTGGTGCCAAAATCAATCCGCGTGGAATGAGAGCGGGCATAATTGGCTATCACGCATTGGGCGATAAACTGGCCATAATAACCCAGAACCGAGGCGGTTACTCCTGCCCAACACCAGTTACTTACCTCCTGTTGACATTCAGGTACTGGTAAAACATCACCAACAAGTTCCAAATGGGAGATTATAAGCGTCGATAGCAGGATCAAACCCAGAGCAATTATTTTTCTAGTAATATTGATTTCCCCCCCTGATACCGTGGGTGCCCAATACGTGATAATTCCGGTTTATGAGAATAATGAGATCCTTGAATTGAATCTTACTCACCCTGAGGTGGTGGGAAGAAAATAATTTTCGGGAAGATTTTAAGGGGATCACCTCCCCTTCCAGCAGGTTTTTTGCCTCAGCAGTATCAGAGAGAATGAGAAAATCCACTCCCAACGGGAAAAGTCTTAAAATACTTCTCTGTCTATTCTGTTTTGAATCAGGCAGCCTCATTTCAAGGCCATTAATCTCTCTGGACAAGACTGCCGCACCCAAAGCCACTGCTTGCCATTGGCCTGATACTTTGGCCACTGTAAGCAGGGAACGGATTTTGCCATCACAGATCAATGGGAAACGCCATACATTGAAGCGGTGAATATAGTCGCGGCCCGGCGAAGTGGACATTATGCCAGCGGCTCGATTCAATGTAATTAACTGATAGGGGCGCCCCAGGATAATTCTCTTAAATTCTTTTCGGTTGGAGAAACCATATGCAGGTTCATCTCCTGCCTTAATACTCTGCAGAAACCTGGGCAAATCTTTTTGGGCTGCCTGACGGATTATGATATCCACATCGGCCGGCAATAGGAATGCACACAGCAATAAAAGACCGACAAAGCGCCATTTTAATTTCCCGATCTTCATAAATTATGACCTAAGGTTATATAATAACAATACTTAATTAAATTATATTATAAAATATATATATTTATATAACAAATTTTATATCTGATAACTATTAATAAAATTAACCGCAACCAAGTGATTGGCACTGCCTGTCATGTGGTTTGTAATAAAAAGCAATTGGCGTGCCACATTTTTAAGGAAAAATGAAATATAAAAAAAAAAAGAACATAAAAATTTTCATTGAAAACTATTGCATTGTTAAGCGGAAATTGCTATAATCAAATCCGTTAAAAAGGGTATTCCCAGAAGACTCGCTCTAATTGACACCAACAGTAAAGGTGTGGTATAGTCGTTTTTATCGCTTGCTGGCGTAGCTCAGCTGGTAGAGCAGCTGATTTGTAAT
>CBFDCH010000253.1:0-4668 GCA_965603235.1 uncultured bacterium
CGGCCCTTTTTCAGGTTTTCCCATGCCCTCGGCATCCCGGACCTGTGTGGTAACCAAATCTCCCATTACCTCACCCCTGAAATCCGGATTCAAACACGCCTCCACCCTGTCCTATTCCAACATGGGGGGATTTTTCGGGCCGGAAATTCGTTTCGCAGGTTATGATGGACTGCTGATCCGGGGGAAGGCTGCCAAGCCTGTATATCTGTACATTGATGGCAAAAAAGTAGAAATACGGGATGCCAAAAAATTCTGGGGTATGCGTACCGACCGATTTGATAAAGAGTTTTTAAATGAGTTGGGTGACCAGCGCTTCCGTACCTGTTATATTGGTCCGGCCGGTGAAAATTTATCCCCCATTGCCTGTATCATTAACACGGCTGCCCGAGCCGCCGGCAGAGGTGGTACTGGTTGTGTTATGGGCTCTAAAAAATTAAAAGCCATTGCCATACGGGGAACCGGTCAGCCGGATGTGGCGGAGCATAAAAAGTTCCTTCAATTACTGGAGGAAGCCAGGCAGGGATTTAAAGGAGCTAGGAGCACAGAAGGCTGGCGTCGCTATGGAACCGGATCGGCTCTGATAAGTGCCAGTAATTCCGGTCGGCAGGCCGTTAAAAATTACCGGGAAGGCACTTTCCCGCAGGTTGACAAAATCGGTGGGATTGCTGCGCGGCGGGGAGTGTGGCAGCGGGATTTCGCCTGTTTCGTCTGCCCCCTGGCCTGCAAAAAAGCAGGCAAAACACCGCATCAACCCCATGCGGGTATGGTTCATGACGGCCCGGAGTATGAAACAGGAACCATGCTGGGAGCCAATCTGCTGATTGACGATATGTATGGTATGCAGCGGGCCATTTATGAGGCTGACGACCTGGGGCTTGATATTATTGCTGCGGGCAACATTGTTGGCTTTCTCATGGAGAGTTACGAGAAGAAAATGATTGATAAATCCTTTCTGGATGGCATAGACCTAAAGTGGGGCCAGGCCAAAGGTGTCCTGGAATTGCTTCCCAAGCTAGCATACGGGACCGGTGTTGGCCGGCTGGCATCTCAGGGGGTTTGGAGCCTGGCTGACAAAATTGGTCACAATAGTCACAAGTTTGCCATTCACGTTAAAGGCCACACGCTGGCGGCCTGGAATTGTCATGTGCGGCCCACTCAGGGGCTATGCTATGTGACTTCCAACCGGGGCGCATGCCATTTGAACGGCCACAGCGCCGGCTCTCAAAACAACACGGCACTTGTCGATTCAACCGGTTTATGCCTGTTCGCCCGCTATAGTTACAAAAAGGATCTGATTGAGAATATCCTGGAAAGTATCACCTTGCGCCAATGGGACCCCTCCGTTTATAAGAAGGCTGGAGAACGGATTTTTAATCTGGAAAAATGCTTCAATTACCGGGAAGGTTTTCGCAGACGGGATGATATCATCCCGGACCGCTTTTTTGAAGAACCATTGAGCGTGGGTCCCCACAAAGGAGCAGTGCTGAACAGGCAGGATTTCAAGGTCATGATGGATAAATACTATAAAAGCAGGGATTGGAGTAAAACAACCACCCGTCCCTCTAAAAACAAGCTGAAAGAGCTGGATCTTGAATTCGTCCTAAAAACCCTGAGATAAGGATTAACGAACCAAGCCCGAAGAGAGGAGAAAAAAGGGGACAGGCACCAAAACTTTTTGAAATTTGCAATAAAAAGTTACTTTTGTTATAGAGATATACATGAAAGGAATTCTTTAATCCTGGGTAGACTGATGATCGGAAAGATCATTTTCCTTTTTATTGGGATATTGTTAGTTTTATCATGCGGGATCCAGAAAGAGAAAGAGGAAAAACCCAAATCAAACCTTCTTGATCGGCTCATAACAGTCCCGGACATATCCGTAAAGGAGATTGGACGATTTGGTCAATTTAGCCAGGTATTTGATATTCTGATAACACAGCCCCTGGACCATGACAATCCCAACGGGGAAACATTTCAACAGCGGATTTTCCTCTCTCATATCGATGAATCAAGTCCCACCGTATTTGTACCGGATGGCACCGGGATATCCCAAATCCGCACCCTGGAATTGACAAATATTTTAAATGCCAACCAACTATACATTGCTCACCGGTTTCATCTTGGTGCCGCACCGGCCACCATGAATTGTAAAGGGGGTCAAGTCTTTGCTTGACTCAACTCGCCTTAGGTAAAGGGGGTCAAGTCTTTGCTTGACTCAACTCGCCTTAAGTATGGCCAAAATATCGTCACGCTTTTTCCTTAGAACTTTATCTCCATCCAGTAATTGTTGGAAACGGGTAGCAATACTACTGACTGAACTGTACTTCTTAATCTTAAAGTACTTCGCAATATTAAGCAACGTCTCCCCTCTAAGCCGTCGGATCAGGAATACTGCCATGTTGCGTGCTTCATTGGTGAATCCCCTTCTGGTAATAAAAAGTTCTTCTTTACCTATTTCATAATATTTACAAACACTACCAACTATCTGTTCAGTATTATAAACCAATACCTTACTCTCAGGTATTTCTGATTCAACTTCCGGCTTCGAAAACAGTTTCTTAATCTTCTCTTTAAACCCGTCGCTTCCATAAATAACCGGGTGTTTTTTCGCCGTAAATAGTGCCTGAACCTCTTTGCAGGATTCTTTAGCCATAAAATCAATATATTGTCGTCTGGCTTCTGCTTTGAAATTGCTGAGCATAGAGAGTACAAAACCACGATACAGCCAATCCCAATCAGGAGAGTCTGAAAGATATCCCAGGTAACTATCCCATGGATATTCTCCCAGCTTTTTTTCAAGACCGGCTTTCAAGGGATTGCGGTGAACATACCGTAAAATTTCCAGCAGATGATTATCATCTTCAATCAGAATTGATTTATATCGCCCCCTAAAAAGGGGACCGTCATTATGATATTTCCGATTAAACTGTTGCGTATAAACGCCATCAATGTGACGCATGATCCTGGACAGATTGGCATTAGGGGTTTGCAAGAAAATATGGTAATGGTTTCTTATCAGGCAGTAGCCTGCAATGTGAACTGAAAACATAACAGACGAGTCTTTAATCAGCTGTAGAAAGGAAACATAATCGCTCTTTTCATTGAAAATACTCTCACGACGTCGCCCACGGTTCATCACATGATACCAGGCTCCAGGATACTGAATTCTTAAAGGACGGGCCATGCTATGTTCATATCATAAAATATCAGATGAGTCAAGCAAAGACTTGACCCCTTTCCACAGATTGTGGAAAGGTGAATAAAATCGGAATGGCGGAGGGACAGGGGTTGATTCGGTGTCTGATGACAACCTCACCTTCGGCTCCTTCACTTCGTTCAGTCGTCCAAATCCAACTCCTTTGTTGGATTTGTCGAACCCGTACTGCGGGGGTCTCATCCCGGTCTGATTTTACAATATAATACAACACAAAGAGATAAAACGGATTAAAGGTGAATCAATTGAATCGGAATGGCGGAGGGACAGGGATTCGAACCCCGGGACCTCGCAAAAGGTCAACGGTTTTCAAGACCGCCGCATTCAACCGCTCTGCCATCCCTCCATTCCGGCCTGTAATTCTACCAAAATCCTCGACACCTGTCAATTCAAAGAAAAAAGGGGACAGGCGACTAAAACTTTTCTTCATTGTCCGGGAAATGGCATGTGAAGTGCTTGACATTTCTGTGAGCAATCTCTATATTTTAAGTATCGGATGCGTGAGGTCTTTTTGATGCAAAAAATTGAGACTTTAAAAGATGGAACAAAGGTTAGGGTACGGGATCTTAAGGTCAAAGACATGGACAGATTGATGAAGTTTTACTCTTCCCTTCCGTCTAAGGACCGAAATTATCTAAGGGTTGATGTCACCAACAGAGAGATTGTTCAACAGAGGGTTGAGAAGCCCAAAAAAGGCAATGTCTATCGCCTGGTTGCTATACTTAAAGATGAGATCATAGCAGTTGGAACTCTAGAACTTTCTGGCGAAGAGTGGCGCAGGCACCAGGGAGAACTCCGTGTGATTGTGTCAAGGCCATTTCGGCGCAAGGGATTAGGTATGATAATGGTGAGAGGGCTGTATTTCTTTGCGATCGAAAAAAATGTGGATCAGCTCGTAGTCAAGATGATGAGACCCCAGGTGGCTCCCCGGCAGATCCTCCGGAAACTCGGATTTAGGGAAGAACTTCTTATCCCAGACAACGTGCGGGATATGGCCGGGAAAAAGCAGGACTTAGTTATCATGACATGTGATATTAAAGATTTATGGAAAGAGCTTGAACACTTCTACACCGACTCTGACTGGCAGCGATGCCGATGACCCACTCTCTCCACCATTCCGATCTGAATATCTCAAGTTGTTTTTGATTTTTTTATGATTTTTCCGGGCAGTTTGCCGGTGTGTTCACCTGCCTGAATCACAACCTGGCCATTCACCACCACGTGATTGATCCCCTGAGGATATTGGTGAGGGTCCTTCCAGGTGGCTTTATCCATCACCTTATCGGGATCAAATACTACCAGGTCGGCAAAATTGCCCGCCACAATCTGGCCACGTTTTTTTATACCAAATTTCACGGCAGTGGTAGAGCTCATTTTTTGGATGGCCACGGGCAAGGAAAATATTTTCTCTTCACGGACGTATTTGCCCAAGACTCTGGTGAAAGAACCGTATA
>CBFDCH010000254.1:0-4644 GCA_965603235.1 uncultured bacterium
AGCAACAGGTCCCGGTGGTAGAGAGGCCTGTCGCCCCACCCAGAGAGGTGCCAAAACCGGCGCCGCCGCCATCACCTGCCCCTGCCAAACCACACCCTTCAGCAACAGGTAAGGCCATCCGGGTGACCCAGGCCACCCCTCACTCCATCAAGGGGGGTACATTGTATATAAATGTAGACAAGATGGGTGACAAGGGCCTGTCAATGGAATATATAAAATTTATTGCCAGCGCCAAAATTACACCTGCCGACTCACCCCCATTCCTGGTCATTGACCTGCTGTTGGATCCGCCCACCAACAACACGGTAAGGGTGGTGCGACTTACCAGCAAGACCTTTAATCCCAAACATCTTTTTCCTGATGCTAAAAACCTGACCGAAGCGTTCCGCCTGTTTATTTCCCGGATCTTGCAGATGAGCAGCGCTGCTCCCCACCCCGACATTTCATCAGCCCTCTTGAGTAAAATCAATACCTTTACCACAATTGTAGAGTACGAACAAGACATCCTGAAATAACAATTTCGGATCAGGGTTTTTTTCTCGGCCGGTGGCTTTTTTTCTTGATCAGAGTCAGGTGGATGCTGATTGCATTCATGGCTGCTGGAGTCATGCCGGGAATTTTCATGGCATGCGCCAGGGTAGTAGGTTTGCGCTCGCTAAGTTTTTGACGGATCTCAGTTGAGAGGCCGGCAACCTGATAAAAATCCAGGTTGTCTGGAATGGGAGTCTGCTCCAGGGTTTTCATCCGTTTTATATTCTGGTTCTGAATTTTAATGTAGCCCTCATACTTCACCTCAGCCTCAATATAGGAAATATCAGCCAGGGTCGGATCCTTCATCAATGGTTCTCCATAAATTTTTTCCAATTGGCCAAAGTTGATGTCCGGCCTCTTGAGCAAATGAAAAAGTGGTTGAGGTTTTTGTTCATATGAAACCTTAATATCTCTCAGGCTGGCTACGGTTTGCTTCCGTTTTTTCATCCGTTCCATCTGCTGTTGAAACTGCTCCGGGCTTATCAGCCCAAAGTTCAGGCCATAGGGGGCCAGGCGTTCAAAAGCATTGTCTTCTCTTAGCTGCAAGCGATACTCTGACCTGGAGGTGAACAAACGATAGGGTTCATCCACGCCTCTGGTAACAATATCATCAATCAGGACACCAGTATAAGCTTCCTGCCGTCCCAGAACAAACGGATCGATTCCTCTTATCTTCAGCACGGCATTGATACCTGCCATTAATCCCTGGGCCGCTGCTTCCTCATACCCGGAGGTCCCGTTCACCTGACCGGCAAAATAGAGATTTGGAATCTCTCTGCTCTCCAGCGTGTGGTGCAGCTGAGTGGGTTGGATGGCATCATATTCAATGGCATAGGCCGGCCGCATGATCACTGACCGCTCCAGACCGGGAATAACCTGCAGGATTTTCTGCTGTACCGCTACCGGCAGGCTTGAGGAAAGCCCATTTACATACACTTCTTTGTTGCGGATCCCTTCAGGCTCCAGATAAAAATGGTGGCGCTGGCGTTGGGGAAACTTTACAATTTTATCTTCAATTGAAGGGCAATAGCGGGGGCCGATCCCTTCAATTTGGCCTGAGTACAATGGTGATGACTCAATGTTATCGCGGATCACTTCTCCCACCTGGGGAGTTGTGTGGCCCAGAAAACAGACAATTTTATTTTCTACCTTAAAATCCGTAAAAACAGAAAACGGCACAGGTTGTGAGTCTCCGGGCTGTGGTGTAAACTTCTGCCAGTCAATCGAATCGTGGTGTAGCCGCATGGGTGTGCCGGTTTTTAACCGGTTAATCCGGAATCCCAAATCACGGATGTTCAGGGCCAATTCGGTGGAAGCAGGTTCATTTGAGCGGCCGGCACTATAAACCACATTGCCGATGAAAATTTTTCCATCCAGGAAGGTACCTGAAGTTACAATCACAGCATCTGCATTAATGGTATTACCCTCCAACAGGCGAACACCTCTGGCCCTGCCGCCTTCAACCACAATTTCAGCAACCGTGGACTGATAAATTTCCAGGCCGGGTAGATTCTCCAGGTACTCTTTCATAAAGAGGCGGTACATCACCTTATCATTTTGGGTTCGACTGGCCCGTACAGCCGGGCCTTTGCTGCGATTTAAAATCTTAAAATGGATGCCGGTTATATCGGCTGCTCTGGGCATAATCCCTCCCAGAGCATCAATCTCTTTAACCAGGTGGCCCTTGGCAATACCGCCTATGGCAGGATTGCAGGACATCTGGGCAATTGATTCCAGGTGGATGGTAACCAGAGTTGCCTGAGCCCCCATGCTGGCCACTGCCTGGGCAGCCTCAATGCCAGCATGACCCGCTCCTACAATGACTACTCTCATTTGCCCACACAAAAATCAGCAAAAATTTTTGCCAGGATCTCTTCGGTGGTTACTTCACCGGTCAACTCACCGATCGCGTATAATGCCTGCCGGATATCCTCGGCAATTATTTCACTCTCCCTGATCCCGCCTTCCACCTGTTCAACCACACGAATGAGGTAATTCTGCAGTCTAAGCAGGACATTCCTCTGGCGATGATTTACCAGTGGAATCTCTCCCTGCCATTTAAATTGCGCAACCACACTTTTGAGAAAATCATCCACCAGGGAGATATTCTGCCTCTCTTGAACTGATATTTTAATGATGGTATCGGATTTAAATTCTTCGCTGATGCCAGCCACTTTTTGCGGTATTGCCACATCCATTTTATTGATGACTATCAGCAGCTTTTTCCCCCGCACCAAACCATAAATCTCCTGATCACTATCTTCAAGGCCAGTGGCTGCATCGGTCATAAAAATTACGGCATCGCTGGTTTTAATCCCTTCCAGGCTGCGTTCAATTCCCTGCTTTTCAACATCATCTCTCACTTGCCTGTTCATCCCCGCCACATCCATGAGCTCCACAGGCAAACCATCGATATATTTTTTTTCCTTGATAAAATCACGGGTGGTTCCCGGTGAAGGCGATGTAATGGACCTCTCCTCCAATAACAGGGTGTTAAAGAGTGAGGATTTCCCCACATTGGCCTTGCCCACAATAACCACTTTTATGCCCCGGTCCAAAATTTCGTTAAATCGGGAATTTTCCAGGATCTGCCTGACCATTTTCATAGAATCCTGTAATTCCTCATCTATTTGCAGGGGCTCCAGGTATTGATCTTCCTCAAATTCAATCTTGGTCTCAATCTTGATGGCCAGATCCTTTAACCGGGTGCGAATATCTTTTACCAGCTGGGATAATTTCCCTTCCAGGCTGCCAAATTTCATCAGCGCGTGATACCTGGAATTGGCATGGATCAGCTCATTGATCGATTCTGCCTGTATCAGATCCATTTTGCCATTTTTAAATGCCCGGTAGGTAAACTCCCCGGGTAAAGCACCGCGGGCCTGCTGTTGAAAGATTAAATCAAGAACCTCCTCCACCATAAAAGGATTGCCATGGATTGAAATTTCAGCCACATCTTCACCGGTGAAGGAGTTGGGTCCCTTAAAAAAGACCACCACACACTCTTCAATTCGCTGGTCACCCTTATGGACGTAGCCGTGATAGGCCCGGTGTGAGACCAATTCACCTGGTAATCCAGCAATAATTTTTAAGAGGATAGAACCGGTGGCTGGTCCGGAAATCCGGATTACAGCAAGTCCGCCGCGGCCAGGAGGGGTTGAGAGAGCGGCGATCGTAGCATCATCCATCAACTTTTCTTATGGTAATAACTTTTTGAAAGCTTTCTCCGTCGCTCTTGGACTCCAGGTCATTGTACTTGTTTATGGTTAAATGAACGATTCTTCTTTCAAAAGGATTTAAACCTTTTATGTTTACCGGCATTCCCTTTCGCTGCACATCCTTGGCATGACGGTGGGCCAGGTGGGTGAGTTCCTGTTCACGATTTTTACGAAAATTCTGACATTCACAATAGATTTTTTTGCCAACAGAATCAGAATACAAACGATTCAGCAGGTATTGTACGGCATTTAGTAAATTGCCATTTTGATAGAGCATTAGTTTATAATCTTCCCCACTGAAATCGATCTTCAGGTATCCTTTGCCATCGGATACGTTAAATGAGAGGCTGAGTTTCATCAGGTCGAGTAATTCCTTAACAAAGCCTTCAAACACTTTTTCCTCACTGCCATCAACGGGCCAGGCTAGAATAAAGATCTCCCTCCGGGAATGGCCAAAATATTTGGTTTTTTCAGTGACTATTTCATATTGAATCTTATCCTCTTCAACGCCAAAATCAGCGGCAGCAATTGCAATCGCATCTTTCAGCGAATGGGAACAAAATTCCTTTTTTTCACTCATTTAAGTTTTGCTCCCTTTTTGCGTTTGAATGCTTTCCGCTGTGACTCTTCATCTTTGCGTTTCTGAAAGATCCGCTTGTTTATAAAATGTTGCTGCCCGATTTGCAGTAAATTTGACACAAACCAGTAGAGGGTCAAACCACTGGGTAAACTCATCACAAAAAAAGTGATCACAACAGGCATCAGATACATCATCTTGCTCTGTGATGCATCGCCGCTGGTGGGTGACATCTTCTGCAGCAGGATCTGCGATGCTCCCATCAGGATGGGAATCAGATAGATTGGATCCTTTAAGGAGAGGTCCTTAATATACAGC
>CBFDCH010000255.1:0-4640 GCA_965603235.1 uncultured bacterium
AAAATAGTTGAAAAGGGGACGCCTCTACAGATTCTTAGAAGAATGCCCTCACGTTTGAAAGAATCGGTAGGGGTAAGGCTTGCCCTTACCCTCATATTAGATACGATTTAAATGGATCTCTCCTTCTCCTGGAGACTTCTATTTAATTAAGTAAAAAGAATATCCATCCCTGAAATATTGATTGTTCACCCTCCCTCTATCAAGAGATCTAGATATGAAAGAGATGAGAAGGGTGGAGAGATAGTTGGGTAGGAAGATAGGTAATCAAGGCATTTTGTTGAGGAGGAATTTTTTTAAATATTCGGTGGGGATGCCCATAAAGGTGGAGCGCCACAGGCGATCACAATCTTTACATGCCGGATATTCTCCCGGTTTTTTGGTCGCCAATGCTTGACGGAGCTTCCGCATCGGCTGATCGTTCCATATCTCTTGCAGGCTTTTTTCTTTTATATTACCGACAATATTCAAGGCAAAAAAATCCTGAGCGCAGGGCACCACATCCCCATTCCACAATACCAGCATGGCATTCCATAAAAAAGTGCAGGGCGCGTATTTTCTTTTTTTGATTGTTGTTGGCAGATGTCCGGCCCAGTTATGGGGTTGTTTAATGATCAGATCATCCAATCCCAGGCTGCGAAATTCCCTGATAAAGGATTTTTTATTATCGCTCTGCAGTTGAGATTCCTCCAGCTGGATAACCTCAATGGCCACTGCCGGCTCTTTTTGCTGCAGTTTCCTCCGCTTTTGCAATAGATTTTTTATGTTGCTGACCACCTTGTTAAAGTCAGCGCCAATACGGATTTTTTCATAACCCTCTTTCTCAAAACCATCAAAGGAAAAAGAGATACGGTTGAGTCCGGAGGCCAGCAGGCCATCTATAATCTCTTCAGTGAGCAGGGTGCCATTGGTATGTAACTTGGTAATGGGTATATGTTGGGCGGCATGGGTGATAAATTTGATGGCCTGCGGATGGAGAAGCGATTCTCCCCGGTGGTGCAGGGCCATTTCATGGATAAAATGGCCGGCCTCTGTCACAATTTTGGCAAAAGTGTCCCACTCCATGGTTCCTTTTTGTGTTTTTTGCAGCTCTTTGTTGGGGCACATGATGCACTGCAGATTGCAGCGGGCATCCAACTCCACCCACATCCTGACGGGCAAAGTGGAAACCTGCACATTTCTCCGGCGATAGTTGCGGTAGATGGAGAGGAGTCGTTTGTAATAGTGAAATTTACCTGGCATGAGGGGTGATTATAGCATAAATGGGGCTGGTGAGGAATATGGGTCAATTGACAACATTTTCCCGGAGTGTTATCATGGCTTTCGGATTTGGACATGATGCAAAAAGGATTTTCCAGACTTGATCCATCCCAGACAGAATTGATCAAAAAAGTTCTCATTTTTTTTATCCTGGCGGTTACCTTTTTAATGGCTGTTAAACAAATCGGCCCCTTTGATTCAGTGGATGAAAAAATGGTTGCCAACTGGGCCTGGCAAATGCATGATGATCCTTTTCCGGTTAACCAATACCCGCCGTTGATGCTCTACCTCCATTTTTTTCTCTCGCTGATTTACGAACAAATATTGATGTTGTTCGGTTTTATCAACAATCATCTCGAATTTATTCAGTCAGGTTACGGTTACCGTTTTATGGTTGAAGCGGGCCGGATAATCATTGCCCTCTTTGCCACGGGCATGGTCTATTTTACATACCGGACAGCCAAAGATTTTTATAATGATGGGGTGGCCTTTGCCGCAGCATTAATCCTCTCCTTTAACCAAGTTTTTCTTCTCCATGCCCATATATTTAAAACTGACATTGCAGCCTCGTTTTTTTTGACAGTAGCCCTGTACTTCATGTTGAAATTCCATTCCTGGCAGCGCAGGAAAGACTTTTTTAAAGCTGGAATTTTCAGCGGCCTGGCCATTGCCACCAAATACAATGTATTCCCTTTGGTGTTTGTACTGGTCCTGTTGATTTTTTTGGTGCGGAAAAAGATGAGCAAACCACAATTAAAGCAGGTATGGCTGCTCCTGCCGCTGAGTAGTGCGGCCGGATTCTTCATTGCCGCTCCCAACTGGCTGGTACACCCCATTGCCAATTTAAAACTCTTTTTCCAGGCCTACAGTCCCGGGAGCGGGGCTGTGTTTCAATTTGGTATCGGAGGAAAAGCCAGCCCGCCTCAGATATTTCTCAAAATATTCGGCAACCTGTTTACCTATTTTGGCCCTATGCTGGTGGTTGTCTTTATTTTAGCCATTGGTCTGAGTATTGTAAAGAAAAACCAGCGGGACATCCTCATGATCACCGCTTTTGGGCTATATGTGCTCGTTTTTATGCCAACCGGCTTTTATGCTGACCGTTTTTGTATCCCCCTTTATGGGATCTTTAGCCTTATGGCTGCCAAAGTTTTTTTTGAAGATTTTCCTATGCGGGCCAGGAGGTTTAAGATAAAATGGCCCCTATTCGCAGTGGTTTTTTGGGGTTTACTGACTGTATATGCCGGCCAGAATCTGTTCACCAATGTATATACCTTTAATCAGTTAAAAACCCAGAGCAAAGATCAGTGGGTGCAGAGCTATCGATTTGACCATTATCTCACCAATCAATCAAGCCAGACCTATGTGGGAAGCCAGCATCAAACTCCCAGGTTCCCCGGTGATATCCGGCTGCGCCGGGTTTTTATTACCAAGGGAATTACCTTTAACAGCCGGGCTCCGTTTAAATTTATCCTGGCCAATAATAAATATTTTAAAATTTTTGCCAGCGGCCGGGAAATTCTATCCAAGCGGGCAGTTGATCTCTCTTTCTACCGGCCCTTTTTATACTTCAAAAAGGAGAAGTACCAGCCCTGGGATTATGATTATCTATTTTTGTATAAAATCTCACCCCAACTTAGATCCATTACCACCCGGCAAAGGGAGGTGGCGTTACCCAGAATCTTCTCTCAAGGGGATCACACCACATACCTGCCTTTACAGAGGTATCAGAAGGGGCCGTTATTTTTAAAACTGAATGATACTTTTTTAAATCATTGGCTCTATAGTAAAAAAGCTTTGCAGGGACTTACCATCTATCTCTATAAGGGTATGTCTCCTCAATCATCAGGTTCGGTCATCTTATCCGTAAATGGCAGGGAATATACGGTTGAGCGTTTTGATAGTTTTGGTTTTAAACAGGTTGACATCCACAATATAATGAAGAAACGGTTCTACAGAGACCATGTCTATCAGCTGGAGGTTAAAAAAAGCAATAAACACCCTCTCTACATGGTAATATCACCGCGGTACGTCGATGAAAATCAGCTACAAAACGATCGGTTGACTGGATTGAACCCGCCGTTTCAGGAACCCATCCCGCCTCTCTTTGATTCCCGCCCATATCCCCTCTGGATCAAACGGTTTTATCAAAAAACAGGTTTAGACCTGACACTGCTGCAACACCTCAATAGATTTTTTATATATATCAATAAGATGAATTCCCTTGATGATGTGAATGGCGATTTTTTTCCGCTGCAACAGGGATATTATTACCTGAAAATTTTAGGCAGACCCATTTATAATAACCAGCCACCGGGTTCAGCACATCTGCAATTAACCATTAACAATAAAAAAAGTTCATCAAAAAGGGTTTACGCAATTTCCGGAGAATTTCCCGTGGTTATTCCCCTGGAAATAAAGGAAAAACTGGCCTTTATTAAAGTTGATCTCTTGTCCCTGGCGAAGAATAACCTTCTGGTGAAAGAGGTAATCCTCACAGCCGATTATAGGAAATACATCGAGGAAAAAATAATTCGACCTTCAAATTGACATCCCCAATTTGAGGTGGTAATATACCCGTATTCCCCATTTCAGGAGCAGAAGTTAATGAAGAAGATCGGGTGGTTGTCGCTATGTCTGGTGGTATTTATATGCACTCTCCTGCCGCAGAAGCAGACCGCAGTACATGATGAGGATATTCGCCGCGAAAAACTTCTGGTAAAGGGAGCACCCTTTATAATTGAGAGGGGTGAGGATTTTGTCCGCATCCTTGACCAGCAGGACCGCCAGGTTTTTTTTCGTGACTCTTCCCAAAAGGACAGCAAGATCATTGGGGTTGGTTTCAGCAAGAACTTTAATTGTTTTTTCTCATTCAGGGAAAGAATTCATCTTCAGCCCCTGAAGTATGATCTGATTCTGGAATTTGACCTTGAAATAAAACCGGTTAAAATAACATCTCCAACCCCCTTTTACACACCACACCTGCTGGAAGAAAACGGTAAGTACATCGTCTATATCACTGAAAATTTCACCCTGGAGATATTTGATCTCGATCGCCGCCGATCTTTTAAAACGATTGTGTTTGATACACCGATCATGCAGCTGAGAAAGGATCGTGTAAAGGGAGCCGAAGTCTTAAGGTTCAGAAGGTTTTTTACAGGAAAATATAAAAATGTTTATTACCGTGTCGCAGATTTGTTAGGAAGTAGGAAGCCGTCTGTTTTAATTGATTCCCAGGCCATGGAAGGCAGAGAGCGGGGATCCCTGAACTCCGATTTTGGCAAACGTCCGGCCAGGATTGAAATGGATTTGGATTATAGCAAAATAGTGGGTTTTGGCGACAGTATCACCTATGGGCAGTTGGCTGGAGAATATGCTCCGGA
>CBFDCH010000256.1:0-4633 GCA_965603235.1 uncultured bacterium
GTGGCAGTTGTTTTCACCCTGTTGAACTTCTTATTTATCCGGCTTTTAAAACAGAAACTCGCTTTTTATATACAGCTGTTACAGGATATTATTGTTGTTACCCTGCTGGTCTATTTCTCCGGTGGTGTTCAAAGCCCCTTTTATTTCCTGTATATTTTGCCCATTATCGTAGGTTCTATTTTTCTATCCAAAAAAGAAACCATCTATATTGCCACCTTCTCCTATATGGTTTTTGGAATTCTCTCCAGTTTTATCTATATGGATATAATCCCCCTTTACAGTGGCGTTTCACTCCCTGAGATCACGCGCGGGCAATTTATGTACAATCTGCTTATGAGTTTTTTAGGTTTTTCCACAATCGCTTTGATTTCGTCCTATTATTTTGAACGGATTCGCAAGACCGGAGCTGAACTTAAAAATATCCAGGAAAATCTTAAGGACCTCATTCTCTTGAACAATGCGGTTTTTAATAAAATGGAAAATGGTTTTATCACATGTGATGTCAAAGGAAACATCATCTCCTTTAATGATAAGTCCAAATTAATGTTGAATTTCAGGTCGAATAGCAACCTATTTAAACTTTTGTTTGAAAAATCATTTCAAAATGAGATTGAGGCATTGGGCAAAACAGAGACAAAACTATATTTTGAACAGGAAACCGGCGGTTTAATCCTGGGTATCTCAGCTTCCATTATTAAAGATATTTATACCTTTGATAAATTGTATATTTTTATTCTTACAGATCTCACGGAAATGCGTCGTATTGAAAAGGAATTGAAACAAAAGGAGCATCTTGCCCTCATCGGAGAAATGGCGGCGGGCCTGGCGCATGAGATAAGAAATCCCCTCGCTTCCATTTCAGGATCAGTTCAGTTCTTAAAAAATGAGTTGAAGCTTACCACTGAAAATAAAAAATTAATGGAAATCATTGTCACTGAATCTGAACGTCTATCCAATTCGATAGAAGAGTTCTTGGAATTTTCCAAGGTTGCTCCCTTAAAAAAATCAAGATTTGATCTCTCCGCAGTTATTGATGATGTGGTGGGATTAATTTCCACCAACCGCACCCAGGTAAACTTCGTCAAAAAGTACAACCAGGGCAACCATATTTTTGCCGATAAAAAGAGAATAAACCAGCTGGTTTGGAATTTAATTAACAATGCGGTTAAAGCGGTTGCAGAGAAGGGAGAGATTGAATTAAATATTTTCGTGAAAAAAAGGGATATGAGCCTGTCGGTAAAAGATAATGGTATGGGTATCGTTAAGAGTGATCTTGATAAGATATTCATTCCATTTTTTTCCAAGTTTTCATCTGGAATTGGCCTGGGAATGACCATTGTTAAACAAATAGTCGAGGAGCATTCTTTTGATTTTAAGATAAATTCCAAAAGGAATGTGGGGACAGAGGTAATTGTATGTTTCACAAAGAAATAAAAATTTTAGTAGTGGATGATGATCCTAGTATCCGCAACATGCTGGAGATTGTGCTCAGAAAAAACAAATATGATGTGACACTTGCCAAGGATGGGAGCCAAGCCCTTGAAATATTGAAGAAGAGAACCTTTGACCTGGTGATTTCTGACATTAAAATGCCTGATATCAGTGGTATTTCATTATTGCAGCGACTGAAAACCATTAATCCGGAAATCCCAGTTATCATGATCACTGCCTTTGCCTCGACAAACGACGCAGTCGAAGCCATGAAACTTGGAGCTGAAGATTATATTTCCAAACCATTCAATCTCGAGGAACTAAAACTGATTATTGAGAAATCTCTATACAAAAAAGACATTGAGAAAGAAAATTTTGACCTCAAACAACGTCTCCATGAAAAGGAGAAATTCGAAAACATTATTGGTAAAAGCATGGGAATGAAAAAAATATTTGAGTTAATCGAAACCATTGCTGCTACAGACTCCACTGTTTTGATAACCGGAGAGAGTGGCACTGGGAAAGAGCTCATTGCCAAAGCAATCCACAGCAAAAGTAAACGTTCCGAGAATAGTTTTGTATCAATTAATTGTGGAGCTCTACCGGAAACCCTTCTGGAAAGTGAGTTATTCGGACATACGAAAGGTGCTTTTACAGATGCCCATAGAGAAACGAAGGGTTTATTCCAAGTGGCTGATCAGGGCACCCTGTTTCTTGATGAGATATCCGAGATGTCTCAGAATATGCAGGTAAAGTTGTTGCGGGCCTTACAGGAGAAAAGGATCCGCAGGCTTGGTAGTAATGAAGAAGTTGATATAGATGTTCGGATTATCTCGGCAACCAACAAAGATTTAATGAAGAGTATCAGCGACGGACAATTTCGAGACGACCTGTTTTACAGGTTAAATGTAATACCTTTTATTGTTCCGCCATTGCGTGAACGGAAGGAGGATATTCCCTTGTTGATGGGATTTTTTCTCTCTGAATTTGCTGACAAGTTTTGCAAAGAAATAAAGGGATTTCAGAAGGAAGTGATTGACCATTTTTTGAATTATGCCTGGCCCGGCAATGTGAGAGAGCTGGAGAATATAATAGAGCGGGCTGTGGCTCTTGAAAAAGGTGACGTCCTTTCGCTGAGCTCATTGCCGAAAGAATTAATTTACAATGTTCCTCAATCCATAAATGAAGACCTGGGCTCACTATTAACAGGAGAGGATTTTAATTTTAGCGATTATATAGATGACATCAAAAAGCGAATCATTATTAAATCTCTGGAACTCAATAATTCCAACATCAAAAAGAGTGCGTCCATGTTGAAACTTCAATATCGGTCATTGCGGCACTTAATAGATAAGTTTCAGCTCAAGGGTAAATCCGGCGAAGGGTAGATCTTCAGGTAATACAAATTTTATAAAGCAAAGTAATAGTTTATAGTACGGTTGATATCCGGTCGGTTTGACTTTACTGGAATCAAAAAATAATTATTTTAAAAACTGACCGGATAGAATTTAACAGCGTTCGTTTCTAACATTCTCTTCCCTTATCCTCTCTCATCATCAATATTTGGCAAAGGACTTGCTTGTTATTTTAAAGACCTGTTTAAGTAAAGGGAAAATTATGGATAAGCATTCTTTAGAGCAACCGGAAATCGGCCAGGATACATCTTTGCCAATCCACCTATCATCTTCCTTCGATGATTCTATGTACAAGGATCCAACAGAAATGGAAACATTATTTGTGGAAGTCATGAATTATGTTAAAAACCTTGAGAGTTATGATTACAGCATCATCAGTTTGCGCAGGGGAGAAAATTTGAGTGAGGGTGAGACAGACGTATATTTCAGGCGTTTTGAGAGGAACCAGTACAACGTGTGGATACTGCAATATCTTGTCTCATTTACTTCCAGGCTGCCGATGCATAAGGATATTGCCCAGGACCTGGCCGATCCTTTCTCTCAATTTAAATCCTTTGTTTACTATAACCTGAATTTGTTACAAGAAGAGGATGTGGTCCATTTAATTTTTGAGTATCTTAAAAGCCGGAAATTGATAAGTCCAAGCAACTATAAGTATTTTAAAGTCTGGTTATTTAAAAAATGGAAAAAATGGTCAAATATGATGCAATCTGCCAATGAGCCGCTAAAAGAAAACTGGCAACAGGTATTTGCAGTTTTAAAAGAATTCGCTTCCTTCTGGTTTTCAGTTCGGGGAGAGCATGAAAACCTGAACAGGAAGGCTGATTTTTTTATGTATCATTTAAGCAATATATTGATCAGATTAAATTTTTAGTTTAAACATTTTTCCCGGCTCAATAATAAATTTACTTCCGCAATCAATTTTGTTATCATTGCACAATGAAAGTTATCCTGGCATCCTCCTCACCCCGCCGTCTGGCATTGCTTAATATGATTGGCATCTCCCCCGTGGTTTATGAGCCGCGAATTGAGGAAAAGAGGTGGCCGGATGAACCGGTTGATTTTTATGTCGAAAGAATCACAAAATTGAAGGGGAGCAATATCAATAATGTAAAACACAAGGACAATCTGGTCATCAGCAGTGATACGGTTGTCCAGATTCATGACCAGATATTGGGCAAGCCTGCTGATCGGCAGGAGGCAATGAAGTTTTTGCAGCTGCTTTCCGGTAATTGGCACCAGGTGGTCTCGGGGCTATTTTTCAGGTATCAAGAACAGAGTGAATTCGCTCTGGCAAAAACTAGGGTGCTGTTTTCCGCTCTAACGGCTGATGAAATTGAATTTTATCTGGATCTTGAAAGCTATTCTGATAAAGCCGGAGCCTATGGCATTCAGAGTATTGCCTCCCTGTTTGTGGAAAAAATCGAAGGGTGTTATTTTAATGTCGTTGGCTTGCCCATCAACCTTTTTTACAGAATGTTAAAAAACTTGGGGCTTGATATCAATGAATTGAGGAGTTAAATTCCTCTGTATCTTTTGTTAAAAGAAGTAAAATTTGTTAAAATAAAGTACCCTGGAAAAGCTGGTAAAGAAATCATTTTGTCAGGAACGATGACTTCGGTAAAAAAGAGAAAATTACTAATTCTGGAAGATGACAGAGTAGATCAAATGATATGGGAGTCTGGCTGAGTCATGTTACTAACAATTGATCTGGGCAACACCTCAATCAGCGTTGCTTTGTTTGAACGAGACTCCCTGAAATGGCAAGACAAATCATTTACTCCAAA
>CBFDCH010000257.1:0-4619 GCA_965603235.1 uncultured bacterium
CACCTTGTTGCTGTCCCTGGCGGGTTTGGGTGAGATGCCCACCACGGCAATGGTGTCCAGGATGCCTATTACAAGGATGATCGTGTACTGACGATTTCTCTTCATGAAAGTGGAAAAACCCTGTTCCCCTGGTCCGGGTTTAAGGAGGAGATCGGCGAGGAAATTGGCAGAGGCTTTAACATCAATATTCCCCTGCCAATGGAAACCGATGATGAGGCCTACCAGTGGATTTTCAACCGGATTGTGACCCCGGCGGTAAATTTTTTCAAACCCACGGTAGTGGTGGATGTGGTAGGTGCGGACACGCATAAAAATGATCCCCTAAGTAATTTAAGCCTCACCAATGAGGGAATGTCAGATGTAATGAAAATAATCAGGGATTATTGCCACCATTTACTCTTGCTGGGGGGGGGCGGCTATGACCTTTATTCGACCTCCCGGGCTTGGTGCAGAATATGGGCTGCCGCCAATCAGATAGATGCATTGCCCGACTATTTATTGACGCTTGGAGGCTCATTTATCGGAGGAGAAGGCCTGGCCGGAGGTGAGATCGTTGATCGGGCCTTCAGAATCTCCGGCGAAAAGAAAAATAAAATCCTCGCTGAACTCAAAGAGATCGCCGAATACCACGAGCGGCACACCCTGCCGATAATTTAGAAAGGGACACTTTTTGGCCATTTTATCCCATTTATGCCCCCCTTGGTTACAAAAAATGGCAGGTTTATTGGAATCACTATTGCTTGCTTTTCCACAGCTATGCAAGCAGTCCGGCGAATTCTCTTGTTTTTCAGGTTCTGTTTGGTAATTTTTTTATCCAAAAATGGTTGAAAACGGTGTTATATAAATTGGAGAAAGGACGGCAGGATAAATCCATTTGGGAGGTACGATGATGAGTAGAACCAAACGATCATCCGTGATTTGGCTGGCATTTTTGCTATGTTGGAGCATCATATATGCCGGTGAGTCAATCAAAGATCATTCGGATTTTTATGAAATTGATCCGGTACGCTACTACTTTCATAATGGCAGTTATTATTCCAGAATTCACCACACCACTTCCAGGGCCCAGATGTGGTACACCTTCTTGAAGGCTGATAAAGAGGCTGTAAATAAACCGCTGTTTGTTTTTTTTAACGGCGGGCCCGGCAGTGGCACCACCTGCGGCCTGCTGGGATTTTATACCGGCAGAAAAACGCTGGACAACCGGATATTCGGAGGGGGAGATAAGTATATCGACAATCCCTACTCATGGACAAAGATAGGCAACCTACTCTACATTGATGCCAGATGTACCGGATTTTCATACGGTCTTCTCAATCCGGGAGTCGACAGAAATGTAGGTAACCTCTCAATGGAGTTTACCGGCAAAAACTTTAATAGTTACATCGATGCCGCTGATTATATTCGGGTGTTGTTAAAATTTTTAGCAGACCGCCCGGCCATTCAGAAAAATCCGGTAGTGATTGTGGGTGAAAGTTACGGCGGAGTCAGAACCACCTTGATGATGCATATTCTTTTGAACTACCGCACCTATGGGGATGGCAGCGACATATACCAGGATACTGCCCTGGCCAGCCTGATCCAGAATCATTACAACATGGTATTCCCCGAATATGCAAATCAAACGGTTCCACCCGCTACAATAATCAAACAATTCGGCGCACAAATCCTGATTCAACCGGCCATTGATAGGTATCAAAATGAGGAGGAGGTAAATTTACTGGAACAAGAAGGTTCTATTGTCTATCAAATCGCCGAGGAGGTCAACGAGACTTTTACTCCCTGCACAACTCCGGACTGCAACCGTATTGGAACGATCTACGATTTCATCGAAGAGATTGCTGGCAGGGATTTATATGGCTGTCACAAACCGCTTGGCTGGACCGACAGCTTTTTTAACAAGGGTGCTCAACTGGTAAGCAATTCAAACCACTTTTCCGATATTACCGGAACCGATGTGAAAAATATCGCGGACATGTATGCTGCCCAACGGTCCCAGGGATATAAATATTTCTGGCAGGGTCCTGAGGATACCAACCATCCGGTGAATCACAGCCAATTGGAGAGAGATCTAAGTTTATTAACTGCCAAGGAACAATACATTTACAAATCCAAACTGAACCGGTATCTATCAGATAGAAAAGGAATGGCCGCCTCCGATTTTCCCTCTATTTTTGGCAGCCTGCAGCCCTGGGATGTTTATTATCTGCCCCTCAATTATGACGCCAACTACTCATATCATTATTATACCGCTTCAGTTATCAGGGCCTATCAATCCTACTCCTACAATCCACTCACCGGACATAAATTTCTGCAGAACCTGATCCATGTAAAGACCTTTATCACCAACGCCAAATATGATCTGGTTGTCTATACCAACGCCCTGCCCCTGGCCTTCAGACATCACACCGACGTGATTCAGGAGTCACTTCACTTAAAAAATGAACCCGTTCAGGCGGAACGTCCCGGATTAATCCAGGTCAGATACGTGAATGGAGCCTTTAACCTCCCTGAAAATATTGGCATACGAACCATCCGGTTTCCCTTATATACCAATAGCTCACATCCGGTCTCATTAACAGAACCTGAAGAATTTTACAACGATGTGAAGGAATGGTTACAAGAAGGCAAGTTGATAGCAGGAGAAGGCAGATGAAAAAGAAAATTGTATTGATAATAGTGATGTCTGTGGTTTTGATGGCAGGTAAAGGTTACCTTCAGGGGGAGGAAGGGAAATTTCAAATAGAGTTGTCCGGTAATTATCTCTTTGTCAACCCGGAACACCTGAATTATTTAACTGTCGGCGAACAACAATACCTTGCTTTCTATTTTGATAACATATACAGCGGCAAATCGGAGGATGGCTCCCTCAAATCCATTGAGTCCATTCAAACCCTTACCACCCGGCTGAAATTTGGTGTCAGTTCATCCATTAAAATATCCCTGGGCCTCTCATACTTATGGAAAAAACAGTCCAGTCCATATAGTGTTTCCTATTTCAGAAGGGAGAGCTGGCGAACAATTACAGACGATCTCGATTACACGGAATTGGACACAAAACTGACTGGTTTCATTCCATCCATTGGCTTTCACTATCATCTCCCCTTGAGTAAAAGTCTCGGAATCGAATTATCAATGACCGGCGGCCCCCTGTTTATTTCAATTGACCACCACAAAACGGTGGCCCAAATCCTCACCTCAAAGTCGGAACAAACATTTCCCCTCTACAGCAGCGAGAAAAACTTACGCTTGGATGGTAAAGGTACCGGAGTCTCCCTATCAGGGAGTATAAAACTAAAGAAATCAGTCTCCAAGTCTATTGGCATATCCCTGGAGGGCGGTTATGCCTGGCAAAGGGTGAACAACATTAAAGGCGGCGGCCTGGAAACCATTGATGGATATTCCACTAACTTTGAGGGGGAATGGGGTTTGGTGAAGGAACATGTGCAAACAGCCTGGGGAGAGACCGAGTTTGTATTCCCCACTAATAATTGGGCTGTTTTTAAACAAAAAAGTGAAGATTTTATCCTGGACTTATCCGGATTTTATATCTCCATCGGCCTCTGTATCAACCTGTAGCCCCCCCGGGTCTGATATCATGTATGAACCTCTGTAACAAATAGGAGACTGAATTGTCGTAAAGATAGAGCGTAGTGGATAAAAATAAATTTTTTCCTTGAAATGTTTGATGTTTACACTCAATATATGGATAGGAAAGGAAAGAGGACAGACATGGGAAAAGGTACAAGGGCGTTGATAGGTATAATTGTTCTTTCTCTAATTTTAGGTACTGGATTTAATTTCTCCCAGGAAAAACAGGATCCCGTCAAAAGGGCCGTTGACGTGTTGAACGTGGAGCTGATTGTTCGGGCCATGCTCAAAGGAAAACCCCTGGCTGGTCTAAAAGCCGAGGATTTTATCCTGTTGGAAAACGGTAAACGAATTACATTAACCAGTTGTACAGAAGTAAAACGAAAGATCGGCGAAAAACAGACCATGGCTCCGGCCGCAAAAAAAAATCGCACACAGCCCGGAAAACAGCGGCTCTTCCTGATGTATTTCTGGCTCACTGAGCGGGGTTCCAATTACCGGGAAGCCCTTGATTATTTTTTCAAAAACGCCTTCAGAAACGGTGATACGGTGGTGCTGGTTGTTAAAAACAAGGTCTTCCAGGTTATTAAAGATGAGAATATTGCTCCTGCATTGGCCTGGCTGGATAAACAGGTCCTGATGAGGGCCCAGGGCTTTCGCAGTGACAACATAGTAATTTTGAGGGCAATGGACAATCTTTTCAAACAATATGTACAAGAATTACATACCATGTCTCCGGATGAGATGAAACTTCGCGCCCTCAGGATGCAGATTGATCATCAACTCGATTCAGCTCTACGGACCTACAAATTCAAACATCTGATAGCCAATAATAAGCAATTACACTTTCTGGCCGAGGAGCTGAAAAAATTGAAAATGGAAAAATGGGGGATTGTATTTTTTCAGAATCCCGCCTTTCCCCAGATCAATACCCAGAAGCTGGACCAACAAATGGACCGCGTAGACTGGGAATTTGAAACCACGAAAATGCGAAGAATAATGTTGGTAGCACATGCCATTTTGAATAT
>CBFDCH010000258.1:0-4599 GCA_965603235.1 uncultured bacterium
TTTTTGTGTTGATACAACTTCGGGAAAAATCCTCTGGCAAACAGAATTAAATGACATTCCCGGATCTCCGGACAAACGCCCCAAAGTGACAAATGATACGGGTTTTGCTGCCTCCACCATGACCACAGACGGACAAAGGGTATATGTCATCTATGCCACGGGAGATATTGCCTGCCTTGATTTTTCAGGCAAGCGGGTATGGGCAAAAAATCTGGGAATGCCGGATAATCATTACGGCCATGCCTCATCATTGGCCCTTTATCAGGACATCCTCTTGGTTCAACTTGATCAAAATTCCGGAGGTCGTTTGCTTGCCCTGAACTCCGTTACCGGCAATATTTTATATAATAAGGTGCGTGATGTGCAAATTTCCTGGGCCTCACCCATTGTGGTGGATACAGGCAGCCGAACTGAAACTATTTTGAATTCAAATCCCTTTGTAATCTCTTACAACCCAAAGACAAATGTATGTCTGGAGAAATCGGTCCGTCACTCGCTTATGCAGATGGGATGGTATATGCGGTGAATGAATATGCCCGTTTAGCTGCCATTCGCCTGGGAACTGCACCTGGAATTGCCTGGGAATATGATGATGATCTCTCTGAAGTGGCCAGCCCCCTGGCAACAAAAGAGTTTTTAATTGTAGCTGCGAGTTACGGAGCTGTTTCTTGTTTTAATAGTAAATCCGGAGAAAGATACTGGGTGCATGAATTTGATAATGGATTTTACTCATCTCCAATCCTTGTCGGCAGCAATGTTTTTCTGATGGATGAGAAGGGTGTGACAGCCATTTTTAAAATGGATAAAACATTTCACCTTGTCGGCCAAAATGCCCTGGGTGAAAAAGCAGTCACCATACCGGCGATTATGCCGGATCGCATTTATATAAGAGGAGTTAAACATCTCTTCTGTATAGGGAAAGGTAAAACCGGTGAAACTGGATCAGGAAACCATTAAAGTCGAGATTGACCGGATCGTTGAAAAAACCGGGACTCAGGAGAGGTATGTCATTCCCATTTTGCATGCCATTCAAAAAAAATTCAATTATCTTCCAGAATATGCTCTGCGCCGGGTGTGTCAAATTACCGAGATTTCCCCGGCAGCCATTACCGGGATATACACCTTCTATTCCCAATTCCGGCATTCACCGGTGGGTGAGCACATTATCCAGATATGCACCGGTACAGCCTGTCATGTTAAGGGAGCTGAATTGGTGTGGGAGGCTTTTTGCCGGAAATTGAGGCTCAAGGAGGATCAGGACACTGATGCCAAAGGAGAATTCACAATTCGGAAAGTTGCCTGCCTGGGTTGCTGTACCATTGCCCCGGTGATACAGATTGATACGGTTACCTATGGCAAAGTTAATCCCGCTGAAATAGATCGCATTTTGGCGGATTTTCGCCGGTATCGGAGTAAGAAAAAAGATTCTCCTGATCATTCTAAAGAGGTCAGGGATTTCTCCGGAGAGATTAAAATAGGCCTTGGATCCTGCTGTATTGCCAGTGGCAGTGAAAAGGTGCAACACTCTCTGGATGCACATATTGCCGGATTGGATGTTCAAACCCGGGTTAAGAGGGTGGGTTGTGTGGGGATGTGCCACCTGGTACCATTACTGGAAATCAATAAACCTGATCAGGAACCGGTGCTATATGATAAAGTACAACCTGAGGATGTAAAGGGGATCCTGAGTAAACATTTTAAACCCAAAACCTTGGCCGGGAGACTGAAGCATCACGCTTCAAATATGGTGGATAGGATTCTTGATGGAGCGGGCTCAAATGGATATGTACGCCATTCTACTACAGTTCGTGATCCTAATATTGACGCTTTTCTAGGCAGACAGAAGCATATTGCCACCGAGCATTCCGGCCAGGTTGACCCACTCGACCTTGAGGAATACAGGATCAGGAATGGATTTAAAGCTCTGGATTTTTGTCTGAAAGACCGGTCTCCAGTGGAGATTATTAACACCATCCGGGAAAGTGGATTGCGGGGGAGGGGAGGTGCCGGATTCCCAACCGGAGAAAAATGGCAAATTGCACACCAGGCATCCGCTGATACCAAGTACATTATTTGCAATGGTGATGAGGGTGATCCGGGCGCATTCATGGACCGGATGATATTGGAATCCTATCCCTTTCGAGTGATTGAAGGGATGGTCATCTGTGCTTTTGCAGTGGGCGCAAACCAGGGGTTTTTATATATACGAGCTGAATATCCCCTGGCAGTACAGAGGGTTGAAGCGGCAATCCGGCAGTGCCGGGAATCGGGACTGCTGGGAAACAATATTTTAGGAAAAGGATTTGATCTGGATTTAACCATCATGCAGGGGGCGGGCGCTTTTGTGTGCGGGGAGGAAACCGCACTCATTGCCTCTATTGAAGGGAGGCGGGGTATGCCCAAATATCGCCCCCCCTATCCGGCTGAAAAGGGATTGTGGGATTTTCCCACCCTGGTTAACAATTGTGAGACCTTGGCCACGGTTCCGTGGATTATACGAAATGGGACGGGATCTTTTGTGAAATTGGGTACAGAACGGAGCAAGGGGACCAAAGTTTTCTCCCTGGCAGGGAAAATTGCTAGGGGTGGACTAATTGAGGTACCCATGGGTATCACCATTCGGGAGATTGTTGAAGAGATTGGCGGCGGTATTGAACATAACAGGCAATTTAAGGCTGTACAGATAGGGGGGCCGTCAGGCGGGTGCGTACCTGCGGAACTGGCCGATACCAAGGTTGATTATGAAGATCTTACCCAGGTGGGAGCCATGATGGGTTCCGGCGGTTTATTGGTCATGGATGAAACCGATTGCATGGTGGATATTGCCCGCTATTTTCTTGATTTCACCTGTCACCAATCCTGCGGTAAGTGTACCTTTTGTCGAATCGGCACCCAACACATGTTAAATATTCTGGAAAACCTGTGTAAAGGGATAGGGCGGGATGAGGATCTTCAAAAGCTTGAGGAAGTGGCCAAAAAAACAAAACAGGGCAGTCTTTGCGGTTTGGGGCAGACAGCACCCAATCCGGTGCTGACCACCCTTAAATATTACCGGCAGGAATACGAAGCTCATCTGAGAGGTGAGTGTCCTGCCAAGCGGTGTAAAGAACTGATCAGCTATTCAATCTCCAGCCAATGCATCGGCTGTACCATATGCGCTCAGAAATGCCCGGTGGGCGCAATAGCCATAGATCCCTATGTGCAGCACAAGATAGATCAGGAATGGTGCATTAAGTGCGGCACCTGCAAAAGAGTGTGCCCCAACGATGCGGTGATGATCACATGAGTTTAATCCATTTAAAAATAGATAATCAAGGAATCAAGGTTCCCCAGGGCACTACCATTCTAGATGCTGCAAAGGAGCACAATTTTGTGATACCCACATTGTGCCACCTGACTGGATCAGACCGTTTCACCTCCTGTATGATTTGTGTTGTATACGAGAAAAAATCTGATCGCCTGCTTCCCTCATGTTCCATGACTGTTGCCAATGGCATGGAAATAGAGACCAATAATAAACAGGTGCAGGAAGCAAGGAAAGATGCCCTTGATTTGTTGTTGAGTGAACATGTGGGCGATTGCGAGGCCCCATGCCAGAGGACCTGCCCTGCAAATATGAATATACCACTCATGATCAGGCAGATTAGAGATAAAAAATACCACGATGCCATAATTACGGTTAAAAGGGATATTGCCCTGCCCGCGGTTCTGGGAAGAATCTGCCCGGCGCCCTGTGAAAAAGGGTGCAACCGAAAATATTATGATAATCCGGTGTCAATATGTTACTTGAAAAGGTATGTGGCCGACATCGACCTGGCCGCAGATTCACCCTATTGTCCGGATATATCAGAAAAATCCGGCAATAAAGTAGCCATTGTCGGCGCCGGACCAGCCGGCCTTTCCGCCGCTTATTATCTTCTGCAAAAGGGACATGATTGTCATGTTTTTGATTCCAATCCTCAACCGGGTGGCATGCTGCGCTATGGAGTGGAGGAGAAGAATCTACCATTACAAGTCCTGGACGCAGAAATTCATCAGATCAATCGGTTGGGAATTGTTTACCATCTGGAGCATACCCTTGGCAGAGGTATGACATTGTCCGAGTTAAAACAGGAATATCAGGTTGTGATTCTCACTATTGGAACCTTTGATCCGGCATTACATAAAAAATCGGGGCTGGAATTGACAACCCGTGGTATTGCAGTCAAGGGGAGAACTTTTGAAACCAATATCCCAGGAGTTTTTGCAGGCGGCAGTACTGTTACCCCTTCTCAAATGGCAATCCGGGCTGCGGCGCATGGCAAATCTCTCTCAGTTTCCGTCCATCAATTCCTCAACCGTTTCACGGTTACCGGGCCCGGGCGTCGCTTTAATTCCAAAATGGGGAGATTGCTGGATGAGGATGTGACTGAGTTTGTTAAAGGAGTGGAAGAATCTCCCCGGCAGGTTCCAAACGGCGGTTTTTTAAAGGGGTATTCCGCTTCAGAAGCAATTGATGAATCACGGCGATGTTTTTTTTGTGATTGCCGCAAACCGACTTCATGTAAGCTGAGACATTATGCGGAAGAATACTCTGCAGACCAGAATCGTTTCCGCCTG
>CBFDCH010000259.1:0-4589 GCA_965603235.1 uncultured bacterium
GATCTTTTCCTTTGTCAATAACATTAATACTGTTGAGGGAGGTACCCATTTAACTGGATTTAAGGGAGCACTAACCCGCACAATAAATAATTTTGCCCAATTAAATAATTTGAAAAAGGATTATAAGGGCAGCTTATCCGGAGATGATGTCCGGGAAGGCCTGGTTGGAATATTATCTATCCGCATGAAGGATCCCCAATTTGAGGGACAGACCAAAGCCAAGCTGGGGAACTCCGATGTTAAAGGTGCAGTGGAATCCTTTGTAAATGAAAAACTTCAGGAATTTTTTGAAGAAAATATTTCTGTGGCCAGAGCAATTATCGGTAAAGCTATTATGGCTGCTGTTGCCAGAGAAGCATCCAAGAAAGCCAAGGACCTTGTACGTAAAACCACTCTGTTGGAAAACACAACTCTGCCGGGGAAATTGGCGGACTGCCAGTGCAAGGAGGCAGATAAAAGTGAACTTTATCTTGTAGAGGGGGATTCGGCTGGAGGATCTGCAAAGCAAGGAAGGGACAGGCGCTTTCAGGCAATTCTGCCCTTAAAGGGAAAAATTTTAAATGTTGAAAAAGCCACCACAGCCAAAATGCTGGAAAACGTTGAAATTAAGACTATGATCGCTGCTCTGGGAGTGGGCATTGGCAAGGAAAATTTTGATATTGAGAGGTTGCGTTACCACAAAGTTATTATTATGACTGATGCTGATGTAGATGGATCCCATATCCGGACTTTGATTATGACTTTTTTCTTCAGGCATATGCGCCCGTTGATTGAGCGTGGTTATCTCTACCTGGCCCAGCCACCCCTATTCTTGGTTAGGCGGGGAAAGAAACATATATATGTGAAAAATGAAAAGGAATTGGAGGCTTTTCTCCTCAAGCGGATCGGAGATGAAATTGAGGTCACTTGTTCGAATCCTGAAAAAGGGATCCTAAGTGGGAGTAAATTGGTTAAGTTTATCAAGCTGGTGAATAAAAAAAATTCATTAATTGATCGCATTGAGAAGCGCGGGATGCCCCGCATGTTAACCACCCGGCTCATTGAATTGATTAAAGATGAGGATACTTTTAAAGATGAAGATAAAGCGAGGGAAATTGCAGCGAATCTGGAGAAAGAGGAATGCTGCAAATCCATTGATATAAATTTTGATGAGGAGTATTCCACATTTACACTCGATTTGGAGTATGAATTGAACGGCGTGGATATGCGCCAAACCATAAACTGGGAATATTTAACCGGACCGCTTTTTGAGGAAGTTAATGAAGCCTATGAAAAATTGAAAGAATTCCCCAACCCACCCTTCGTTTTCAAGATTGGCTCCGATGAGTATGAAATTAACGATCGCAAGGAATTGGTGGCCTCTCTATTGGAAAAAATTAAAAAGGGAATGTATATTCAGAGATACAAGGGGCTGGGAGAGATGAATCCACCTCAATTGTGGGAAACAACCATGGATCCGGAAAATCGCACCCTGCTCAGGGTTGATATAAATGATTATCTTGAAAGTGAGACAATTTTTGACACATTAATGGGGAGTGATTCTTCCAAGCGGAAAGAATTTATCTTTGAAAATGCCCTGCATGTGAAAAATCTTGATATATGAGGAGTAAAATGGATCAAGATACTGATATTAAAGAGCGGATTGAGGACGTTACCATTGAGAATGAAATGCAATCTTCTTATCTCGATTACTCCATGAGCGTGATCATTGGTAGAGCCCTTCCAGACATGCGGGATGGACTCAAGCCGGTTCATCGCCGCACACTTTATTCCCTCCATCAAACCGGTACGCCCTATAATAAACCATATAAAAAATCAGCCAGAATTGTGGGTGATGTGATCGGTAAATATCATCCGCATGGGGATGCAGCGGTTTATGACACTCTGGTGCGCATGGCGCAGGATTTTTCTCTCCGCTATCCCTTAATTGACGGTCAGGGAAATTTTGGTTCCCTGGACGGGGATCCACCCGCCGCCATGAGGTATACCGAGATACGTCTCGCCAAAGTGGCCAATGAGCTGCTCAATGATATTGAAAAAGATACGGTAAATTTCAATCCCAATTATGACGGCTCTCTGGAAGAACCTGAAATATTCCCCACCAATTTACCCATGCTCCTTTTAAACGGAAGCTCGGGGATTGCAGTTGGTATGGCCACATCAATACCCCCGCACAATCTAGGGGAACTTATCGAGGCATTTGTCTACTATCTTGAAAATCGTGACACAACGGTTGAACAATTAATGGAACACCTGCCTGGACCTGATTTTCCCACCGGTGGATTCATATTTGGTCATAATTCATTGCAGAATGCCTATGAAACTGGTAGAGGGACAATTATAGTCAGGGCCAAAGCAGTTATTGAAACTGATCAACGTGGTAAACAGAAAATAGTAGTTACCGAAATTCCCTACCAGACCAATAAAGCTAAAATTTTAGAGAATATTGCCAATCTGGTGAAAAGTAAAAAAATTATAGGAATATCGGATATAAGGGACGAATCAGACCGGGATGGATTACGGATGGTTGTTGAAGTGAAGCGGGATGAAATTCCGGAAGTGGTACTCAACAGCCTGTATAAATACACCCAGCTCCAGACGAGTTTTTCTATCATTCTGCTGGCCATTGTCAATCAACAACCCAAACAATTTAGCTTAATTGAGTATTTTAACTACTTTCTCGGCCATAGAAAGGAAATTGTTCGCCGCCGGTCTCTTTTTGAACTTGCCAAAGCCGAGAGGCGAGCCCATATCATTGAGGGACTTAAGATTGCTTTTGATAAATTGGATCTGGTTATTAAAATCATACGCGGCTCCAAAGACAGGGCCATGGCTAAAATACAATTAATGGAGGCCCTACCTCTATCTGTCATTCAAACCGATGCCATTCTCGAGATGCAGCTCTATCGCCTCACCAATTTGGAGGTAGAAAAACTGGAGGCAGAATATATTGATTTGCTGAAATTAATCAATTATCTAAATGAGCTGTTGAACAACGAGCGCATGATGCTGACAGTGATCAAGGAAGAATTGCAGAAAGCCGGGCAAGCATTCGGAGATGAACGTCGCACCACCATTATTAAGCAAGAGTTATCTGATATTAATATTGAAGATTTAATTAAGGATGAGGATTTTGTAATTTTGTATACTGAAAAGGCGTACATCAAACGCACAACCTTAAGTTCATATAAGAACCAGAACAGGGGAACCATTGGCAAGCGGGGATTTGGACTCAAGGAAGAGGATGTGATATCAAGGGTATTTGTAGCTTCGGCACATGATTATATTTTGGTCTTTACTGAAAGAGGGCGGATGTTCTGGAAAAAGGTTTATGATTTGCCGGAGGGTGATACCAGCGGCAGGGGTAAACCCATCAATCGCCTGATAGGGATTAATGCGGATGAAAAAGTCTGTTCTGTGATAAATGTTAAAGACTTCCCCCAAGATCAATATGTGATGCTCTTTTCCCGAAAAGGGTATGTTAAAAAGACATCTCTGGCCGCCTTTTCAAGGCCTCGGGTTAACGGGATTATCGCAGCTGACGTGCCTGAAAATGATTCGTTATTTGAAGCCCAGATTACCAATGGGGAGAATGAGATTATTCTGGGTACAAATCTTGGCAAGGCCATTAAGTTTAACGAGAAGGATGTCAGGGAAATGGGTAGAGGAGCCAGGGGTGTGATTGGAATCAAACTTGATAAAGAGGATTACCTGGTGGGGGCTGATATTATCGGTGAAGAGGTTAAATATATCCTAACGGTTACTGAAAATGGCTTTGGTAAAAAGTCGGATCTATCACTTTACAGGCTGCAAAGCCGTGGCGGTAAGGGCTCGATCAACATCAAAATCAATGATAAATTGGGCCGAGTGATTGGCCTGGTCACCTTGGGCGAGGCTGACGACATTATACTCTCATCTGAGCATGGCATTTTGAACAAGCAAAATTCTACTAAAATTAGATCTCAGGGCAGGGCCACTCAGGGTGTCAAAATCATCAACCTGAGGACTGGAGATACACTGGTTTCCCTTGATAAAGTGCACAATGAAGAGAGAAAATTCTAGGAATGGGCTGCTCTTGGTTGAAAATTTAGTGTTATTGATTATTTATTAAATCTTCAAGACGTTTCAGGTCAGGTGTGATTTTAATTTTTTTTGCCTCTTCTATCAACTCTTTGGCTGTTTTGAGATTGCCCTGTTTATAATAGTGCTTGGCCAGAGTTAAGTAGTTATTGTATTTTTTGTCATTGAGTTCTTTTAATTTATTTTTGGCTTGTTCTTCCAATTGGTAGGCTTCATCGGATGGATTTAGGGCTTTAGCCTGCCGGATAAAATTTAAGGCGTGAGCAGCTTTTCCTTGCTCTAAATAATCTTTTGCAGCCTTGATAAACTGATTATACTTATCTAAATTTTCTCTTTTCTTGTTCAAGCGGGAAATTTCTTTGACAGCGTCATCTTTGAAAATACCTTTGGGGTGTTTTTGTAAATACTCCTGCAAAGCCTCCATGGTGTTTAAGGTCTGACTATATAGCCAGTCTCTCCGGTCCCTGCTTCTCCGAATAACCTTGTTTCCTATCCATATAAAACCTGCC
>CBFDCH010000260.1:0-4571 GCA_965603235.1 uncultured bacterium
AAGGGTGCTTTTCCCTGAACCATTCTCACCAATAATACTTACGGTTTTTCCCTGATCTACATCAAAGTTAATACCCTTCAGGACCTCAAATTTTTCATGCACTTTAAGATCTGAGAAAAGAGTGCGGCTGACCAGGGCGCTCTTCAGGGTTAGGAATTTATGCTTATTGGTAAACCGTTTGAAATATTTGACCACATCTTGGACCTGCACTACCATGTCACACCTCTTCCACAAAAGTGTCTCTCAACTTATCAAATATTAAATACCCCAGGAAAAAGAAAGCAAAACCAACGGCCAGGGTAACCGGCAGTTTTTTCCAATGGGGCAGGGAGCCGAAGAAAAAAATATAATGATAAGCTTCGATGATATGGGTCATGGGATTTAAAGAGAGTACCATCACCAGCCACTTATTATTTTGGATGCCCTCATTCATGAAAGGATAGATAATGGGTGTGGCAAAAAACCACAAAGTCAACAAATTGGCCAATATATCCCGTAAATCACGAAAATGGACTGTCAGGGCAGAAACAAGGAAACACAATCCCATGGTAAATATAAATTGGACCAGGATGGCCACCGGCAAAAACAATACCCATGGCGTGAGCCCAAATCCACTGCCCATAAGTACAATAAAGAGGACCAGGATGGGTATACCCAGAACAAAATGAATCATATTGGTAATTACCGTCATGATGGGCAGCACTTCGATGGGGAACTGAATCTTTTTTATTAAATTACCGTGGGCCAGCAATACATTGGAAGATTCTAAAATTGAGGAGGAAAACCATAGCCAGGGCAGCAACCCGGTGAATAAAAAGATGGAATAATTGATACCCTTGATATCTATCCCCTCGATACGGTTGGGTCCTTGCGGCAGAAAAATACCGAAAACCACTGAATAGACAATCAGCAACAACAGAGGATTTAAAAAACTCCACAAAAAACCGAAAAAAGTTCCCCGGTATCTCGCCTTCAACTCCCTGGCTACAAGTGTGTGGATCAATTGCCTGTATTTCATCAATTCTTTCAATTTTGTGATCATATAGTTACCCTGCTAAAATTTTTTCCATTTCCTCAGTATACACACCCTCATCCTTGAAGATAATCAGAGGCGGTAATTCCCGGCATGGTGTCCTGGAATTGGTTAATTGTATCAGAAATCGTTCAGGGTTTCCACCAACCGCAGAATGGACCTGCCGTATCCTCACGGCAAACAAACCATTTTTTTCAGCCGAGGAAATTGTCTCCTTTAAGCGGGTGTGGGGTAGAATGAGCAGGAGAAAACCCCCTGGCGCCAGGATTGCTCCACTCCGTTTCAATAATTGGCTCAGTGTCAATTGGACTTCCATCTTGGCCTCTCTTATCTCAGGATTGGGGCTTTGGCGCCCCCTCCCCAGGGGTAAATAGGGCGGATTGGCAAAAATAGTTGATATGCCTTTGAATTGAGAATAAGACTCTTTAAAATCTCCCCTCACGATCTGGAATCGCCGGTCAAAGCCATTAATTTTAGAGTTTTGAACCGCCAGATCAGCCAGCGCAGGCTGCACTTCCAACCCATGGATCAAAGGAAATTTATTCTTATAAAGGGCCAGAAGAGAGATAATTCCGCAGCCTGTGCCAATTTCAAGGGCTGCCCGGCTGTTTTTGGGTAAAAAATCCGCCAGGATTGGTGCATCCACGGAAAATCGGTACCCTTTTGTGTGCTGATATACCTGAACCTTGCCTTGGTAAAAAGTATCTCTGGAGGTATCTCCCTTTTCCAGATTATGATTCATTCACTTTCAGGAGTTTCATCGAATAAAAATTCGCGGATTAGATTTAAACAATAATTGACCGTGCGAACCTTGACCGCCCGCCGCTCACCCGGAAAAATTTGATGGATGCCCCTCTCTTTATCATGTCCACTCAGATGCATAAAAACCAGGCCCACGGGTTTTTGAGTTGAGGCGCCACCCGGTCCGGCAATGCCGGTAATGGCCACACCAATATCTGCAGCGGTTAGCTTCCTTATTCCCTGGGCCATCTCCTGAGCCACATTCCTGGAAACAGCGCCATGTTTGTCAATGCTGCTCCGCCTGACCCCCAGCAGATTCATCTTTACCTCATTGGCATAAGCGATCACCCCTCCCAGAAAAACATTTGAGCTTCCGGGCACATTGGTAATGCGGTGACCCAGGCCACCACCCGTACAACTCTCGGCCACAGCCATAGTCAGGCCCCGGCGTTGAAGCTCACTTACGATGTACTCTTCAAGCGTGATATTTTCTTCCGTGAACAGGTAATCCGCCATTTTCAGCCTGATTTTTCCAGCCAGCTCTTCTGTGAGCTGCTGTGCTTCAGCCACTGTTTTGCGTGACCGGCCCAGCAGATGAACCTCAATGATTCCCGGGGTGGAGAGAATCGTGGTGCGGGGATTTTTGTACTTGGCATATATTCCAGCCAGCATGGAATCGGCTTCCGATTCGGTAATTCCGGCAAATTTGAAGCTTTTGGTGTATATAAAAAAATTGGCCAGGGGCGCAACCTTTTCCGCTATAACCTGGTCAAAGATCGGTTTCATCTCACCGGGAGGGCCGGGCAATAATAATAACTGGCAATTGTCATGTTCCAGGTAAAGTCCGGGTGCGGTGCCTCTGGGATTGGGTAGAATTTCAGCACCGGCGATTGTAAAAGCCTGGCGTGTATTAATGTCGGGCATATTGATTCCACGTTTCCTAAATCTCTCTCTTAAAGACTCAACCAGTTCCTCCTTAAATTCCAATTCTCTCTTCAGGGCAGTGGCAGCGGCTTCCCGGGTAATATCATCCTCCGTAGGCCCCAGCCCACCGCTGATGATTACCAACTGGGCCCGTTTACACGCCTGTTTAATGATCCAGCGCAGGTTCTCCATATCATCGCCAACCACCACCTTCATGTTCAGCAATATCCCCTTTTGCATCAGCTTGCGGGCAACGTAGAGCGAATTTGTGTCCAGTCGTTCCTGATCCAGCATTTCACTTCCCACTGCAATAAATATGGCCCTCACTCTCACCTCTTCATTTTTTCATCCTGGCTATTTCCAGATCTACCGCTCTTTATCCCTCTTAATAGCCGATGGCCATGCCGTCTTTTCGGGATTCACTGCCGCCAATCAGGATTTTGCGCTGATGGTCGATCCATATACCCTGATACCCGCCGAAACCGCCCCGGGTCTTTGAGATACGGTGGCCCCGGGCCAACAATTCCCGGATTACCTGCGGCGTTATACCACTCTCCAGATAAAGGGTACCACCAGTCGTCATTACTCCTCCCTGGGGTTGAGAAGAGCCGCCATGTCTGAAGCGGGCTGCATCGCCGGCCTCCTGGATATTCATACCGAACTCCAGGATATTTAACAACACCTGAACATGGCCCTGGGGCTGCATGGAGCCGCCCATGACGCCAAAACTAAATACAGGCTTTCCCTTTTTGGTGACCATGGCCGGGATAATGGTATGGAAGGGTCTTTTGCCGGGTGCGATCACATTGGCGTGACCCTCTTCCAGACTGAACAGAGCACCGCGATCCTGAATACAAAACCCGAGTCCATCCGGGACCATTCCGGAACCAAATCCCGCATAATTACTCTGAATCAGAGAGACCACATTGCGGTCCTTATCCACAACGGTTAAGTAGACAGTATCCCCGGTTTCAAGACGTGGATTACCAGCGCCAATTTTGCGGTTGGCCCGCCCGGGTTTAAAGAGTTTTAAGCGCTCGATGGCATATTCATCGGTGAGGAGTTTTTTGATCGGCAGCTTGGCAAACCTCATATCAGCATAAAATCGGGCCCTGTCTTCATAAACCAGTTTTTTTACTTCAACCAGGGTATGCAGGTAGTCCGAGCTATTGTGCCCCATGCTCTTTAGATCAAAATGTTTCAACATATTGAGCATCTGTAGAGCTGCAATACCCTGGCCATTGGGAGGTAATTCCCACAGGTCATACCCTTTATATTTTACATGAAGAGGATCTATCCATTCAGCTTCAAACTCAGCAAAATCATTGAATTGGAAGAAGCCGCCCACTCGCTTGGAATAGGCCACAATTTTTTGGTAATCGAAACCATGTAAAAATCATACCGTCCTTGTTTTGCCAGTATCCGGGAGGTGCGGGCCAATTCAGGATTTTTGAAGATGTCCCCCTTTTTAAGCAGCTTGCCCTGGGGAGCATAGAGTTTTTGAAAATTTTCATACTTTTTAAACGATCTCACCGATCGCTGCCAGTAGTAGGCAATCAATTCGCTGAGGGGAAATCCCTCTTGCGCATATTGGATAGCAGGGGCAAGTACTTTCTCCATTGGCAGCTTACCGAACTTTTTATGCCATTTGAACCAGCCGTCCACACAGCCGGGTATTGTCCAGGGGAGAACACCCTGAAAGGGAATTTGCTTTAAGCCCCTTTCCCTAAAAACGGACAGAGAGATGGCCCTGGGGGCCGGGCCACTGGCATTGAGGCCGTACAATTTTTTTGTTTTATTGTCCCAGACAATGGCAAACAAATCCCCGCCAATGCCTGAGCCGGTGGGCTCCATCAAACCGAGGGCTGCATTA
>CBFDCH010000261.1:0-4568 GCA_965603235.1 uncultured bacterium
TCCCCTCACCCTGGTCAAACATAGCGCCAGTACTGACGTCGTTGCCGAATTGATTGATGTTGGTAAGGGAACAGACAATAAAGATTATAAGGGAAAAAATGTAAAGGGTAAAATTGTCCTGGCTACCGGGTATTCGGGAAGCGTGGTTCATCAGGCTGTACTCAAGAGGGGCGCCCTGGGAGTGGTTTGCTGGTATCCTCCTGAAGTGAGACCCGGATATCCCAATATGATTCGCTACACAGCCTTCTGGCCCAAGTGGGAAGAGAGAGAAAAGATCGGTTTTGGCTTTAATGTAAGCAAAATGCAGGGATGGTTGTTAAAAAGAGCACTTGACAGGGGCGAACAAGTAAAGTTAAGGGCAGTGGTTGATGCAGATTTTTATGACAGCAGCATTGAAGTGCTCTCAGTTACAATGCCTGGACGTACACATCCTGAAGAGGAGATTTTGGTGATTGGGCACCTGTGTCATCCGGCTCCCAGTGCCAATGACAATGCCAGAGGCAGCGGCGGCATGCTGGAAATGGCGCGGGCACTGAAAAGACTTGTGGACAACAAACAACTCCCCGCACCCCGGCGTACCATTCGCTTTTTATGGGTTCCGGAGTTTTATGGTACAGTCCCCTACATAAAGGCTCATCTGGAGAGGACGCGCAATACCCTTGCCGTGTTTAATTGTGACATGATTGGTGAAAATTTGCATCTGACTGGAGGGGCCTTTACCCTTACCCGCACTCCGGATTCTGTGCCCAGCTATTTGAATGATGTGGTCATTCACTTTACCAAACTGGTGCAATCTATGGGCCTCACCAGCCTAAGCGGCAGCACCATTCCCTTTCTCTTCCGTATTCAGCCGTATAGTGGTGGTAGCGACCATGTAATTTTTAATGATGGATCATTAAGGGTACCGTCTGTGATGCTGGGACATGGTGACCGTTTTCACCATACGAACCTGGATACAATGGATAAAGTGGATTCATCGGAATTGCGCCGTATTTGTTTGTTAACTCTTGGTTCTGCCTATTATTTAGGCAATGCCAACGAAAGGGATGCCCTGAATATGGCCCGTTTGGTTGCTGGCAACGGATTGAGCCGTTTTAGCCTCAGATATTACCGGGCTCTGCAGAAGCTGTATGAAGCCAGCAATCAAAAACAGATATTTTGGGCTTATAAACAGGCGGTTTATGTGGTGGAAAATATCAGTCTTCGGGAAGCAAGAGCTGTATGGGCTACCAAGGCTTTTGTGAAAAAGAGTGGTTAGAAAAAAAATTGATGAATTCAACGCCAATCTTTATGGGCTACGAAATCAATTCCGTCGCGACCTGGCAGATACCTATCGAACCATCTGCCGCAAGTTTCGTGTGGAAGCCAGAAAGATAACTCTGAGCAAAACAGAAAAAAAATTGAACAAGTTAATTGCAGTCCGGCGCCAGGATTTTGTATGTCCTTTGCAGCGAGATTACCTTGAGATCAAATTGGGCGAAAAAGAGGTAAAAAAAATAAAACTTGACAGCAATGTGGCATATGAGGCACTCAATTTTGTCGATGGTAAACGGAGTCTATTTGATATTTATCGTGCTGTTTCCGCTGAATACGGCATGCAAAATATCAACAACCTGTATACCTACTTTCAATTGCTCCAAAAAGCAGGCCTGTGAGAGATCAAAACAAAATAACAGTTCTCAGATATCTTTTTTACTGGAAAAGTTTTTGGGCTTCAGAAACAATTTTATCTATTTTTGAATACTAAATACCATTAAGACATCACCATGGCGAACATATAGCAGCCCCTTTTTTATAACTGGATGGGCCCAATGGGGACCACTGCCCTTTTCTATTTTAAAGGAGCTCAGGGTTTCGAATTTTCCGGGATTGGGTTTCACCAAGCCAATTTTTCCGTTTTCATCGTAACAGTACAACAATCCGTCTGAATAGATGATATTGCCTTTTTTTCCAAAATCCTTGGAGGTGTATTGTACCTGGCCTGTTTTCCAATCAAGGCAGTGCCAGCCGGATTTTCTGTGCCCGGATCCATAGATATATCCATCTACCAATATGGCAGATCCCATTTGACTGTCAAGGGTTTTTTCTTTCCAAATGTGGGTGATTTGATTACCCCCTTTGGATAGTTTGAATAATTGTGCACCCGTGGTGCCATAGCCGCTGACAGTAAAAATATGGCCCTGGTAGTATAGGGGAGTGTTGGGATTGATGTCATGCCGGGTTTGATGCTTCATCTGCCACAGAAATTTTCCGGTATCGGCATCCAGTCCAACCACTGATTCTCCGGTCATGGTTAAAAGAAGGCGTCTTTTCCCGTGCTTGACAATCACGGGGGAACAATATGCTGATTTTTCACCATTACCATGTATTTTCCAAACAACCTTTCCTGTATGCCGGTTGAAGGCAACCATCATTGTATCAGGTCCACCGGGGGTACAGAAAACACGGTCACCATCAACCAACAGAGATTCCGTCATCCCCCAATGGAGATTTCGGGAAGCAAACGATTGAATCAAATCAACGGACCATTTTCTTTTTCCATCGGTATCAACACAATGTACTACCCCATAGGCACTCATCAGATAAATTCGATCAGCAACCACAGTGGGAGTGGTGCGGGCGCCCGGGTGACCCTCATTCCATTCAGGTCCATAAGCATATGTCCATATTTTTTTGCCGCTGGTATTGAAGGCCCAGAGATAACCGGAGCCGGACATCATTCCGGTAATATACACCCGGTTGTTGGTGACCGCAGGTGAGGAGTAACCCTTGCCCAAGCCATCCACCGACCAAACCAGTTTTGGACCGGATGCAGGCCATTTTTTCAAAAGATTCTTTTCCGAATATACACCGTCCCGGTTAGGGCCCCGCCATTGGGAATCAACCTGAGCAAAAACAAAAACCACAATCAAGTGGAAAATTAAGCTGGAGAGTATTATTTTTTTATTCATCAATCACCTCAATAATAATTATTATAGAACAATTCCCAATATTTTCTACGAGAATTGTCAATAAATATGTTATGACAATTGCCTGTCCCTTGACATCCCAGGGGAGTTTAACTAAGATTTCTTATGATGAAAACTAATTTTTTAGAACCCCATTACAAGATTGTTTTGGCAATATTACTCATTCTTGCTGGTTTTAATGTGATGGCTGATGACTGGCCTCAATTTCGTGGTAAAAACAGGGATGGCGTCAGCCGGGAAAAGGGATTATTGCAAAAATGGCCGCAGCAGGGGCCGAAATTAATTTGGATATCCGGGGAAAAATTGGGCCTGGGACATGCATCGGTGGCAATAGCTGATAAACAAATTTACACCACTGGCATGATCGAGGGAAAAGGGATTTTGTTTGCTTTTAATCTCAAAGGTAAACTATTATGGAAACAGGCCTATGGTCAAGAATGGAAAAAAGCCTGGCCTGGAAGCCGGTCAACCCCAACGGTTATTGGTGACAAGCTTTACCTTTTTAGCGGCGTGGGAGAACTATTTTGTTTTTCCACAAAAACAGGCAAAATCCAGTGGTCCAGACACCTGGTGGAGGAATACCAGGGGATTAAAACAGAGTGGGGATGGGCTGAGTCTCCACTGGTTCTTGGGGATACGGTCGTTTCCATGCCGGCCGGTAAAACAGCTACCATGGTGGCTGTAAATCGACATACTGGTAAAACGGTATGGGCCAGTCAATCCCTGGGGGAACAGCATGCCTATTGTACAGCCATAAAAATCAAGCGGGGGAAATATACGGTTGTGGTGAACAGAACCGAACACTATTTTTTCGGGATTAACGGAGCCAATGGTGATATTCTTTGGAAATATGATTGCAAGGAATTCATGAAACCGGCAAAGCCGCCGCAAATTCACCCCAATCCGCCGATTTACCACAATGGGTGTATTTATATCACCAGCGGTTATGATGCCGGCGGAGCCAAATTTTCCCTCTCAAAAAACGGCCGGGAAGTCAAGTTGATCTGGCTGGACAAAACCCTTGATGTTTTTCATGGTGGAGTGGTGCTGGTAAAAGATAAAATTTACGGCGCCAATTACAGCCGCAAAAGAAAATCCAAATGGATTTCTTTGGACTGGGAAAGTGGTAAACCAGCGGGAGAAATGAACTGGAACAAACACCAGGGAGTAACTATTTATGCGGATAATCGCCTTTATTGTTATGCTGAAAAAACCGGGGAATTACGATTGGTAAAAGCACAGCCATCCTTTGAAGTTGTGGGAACATTTAAAATTCCTTCGCCGGAATCCGGATATTATTGGGCTCATCCAGCGATTTCCAATGGCCAGTTATACGTACGTCATAAAAATAACTTGTATTGTTATAATATTAAAAAACCACAATAAACTCAGATTACTTTTTAAAGATTGTATTAAGATTAAAAATTTTTAAGATATCATTAATTTTTTTTTAGTGCGTACTATTGTACACTGTAATACATTAATGAAATATAATTTATAATATATATTCTCAGATAAATGAAAGAACATATAATTCATCACATCTCCTTTGTGGGAACACTATTTGTGGGAATTATAGTTTTCTCCTGGTGGATCCTT
>CBFDCH010000262.1:0-4563 GCA_965603235.1 uncultured bacterium
TTCTTCGGTGGAGGGAGAGGGGAGTACCTTTACCCTCTTTTTGCCGCTGAAGCTGAGCAGCCGCGATAAGATGAAATTGTCTGAACGTGTGGCTGTGGCACCCAAAACAAGCGTTCATCAGCCTGTCGCTGAGGCGCCCATTCCGGTAGCAAAGGTAGAGGAAAAGAGGAAACCAAAAAAACAGGCCCTGGCGGACGACCGGAAAAAGATTGGCAAAAAAGACAGATCTATCCTGATCATTGAAGATGATCTGAGATTTGCCCGTATCTTACTGGAGCATTCACATAAAAAGGGCTTTAAATGTATTGTAGCAACCGACGGTGAGGATGGACTTGAATTTGCAGCAGAATACAAACCCCATGCCATTATCCTGGATGTCAACTTACCGGGGATAGACGGCTGGACCGTGATGGAAAAGCTGAAGGATAATGCCGTCACCCGGCATATTCCGGTTCACTTTATCACTGCCACCAAGAAAACAATGGAAGCCATGCGTATGGGTGCCATTGGTTTTCTCTCCAAACCGGTGAGTATTAAGAATTTGAATGGGGCCTTTGTCAAAATTGAAGAGACCATATCCAAGGATATCAAGAATTTGCTTGTGGTTGAGGATGATGAGGATCAGCGCAAGAGCATCCTGGAATTAATTGGCAATGGCGATGTTCATACCAAGGCAGTGGCCAGGGGTGAGGATGCCTACCAATTGTTGAAGAAGAAAAATTTTGATTGTGTGATTCTCGATTTGGGGCTTGAAGATATTTCAGGATTTGATCTATTGGAAAAAATCCGCAAGGATAAAGCCATTTCTCATATTCCCATCATTACCTATACGGGTAAGGAACTTTCCAGGGAGGAGAATTTAATACTTAAAAAGTACTCCGAAAGCATCATTATCAAGGGGGCACGGTCTCCTGAGCGGTTGCTTGAAGAAACCTCCTTATTTTTACACCGGATTGAGAAAAATTTACCGGAGGACAAACAGAAAATGTTGAGAATCATACATGATAAAGAGGAAATTTTTGAAAATAAGAATGTATTGGTCGTTGATGATGACATTCGCAATGTTTATGCCATTACCAATATCCTGGAAGAGAAAAAAATGAATGTATCCATTGCCCAGAATGGCAGGGAAGCGCTCGATTCTCTAAAGAACAATGGCAGGGTTGACCTGGTATTAATGGATATCATGATGCCTGAAATGGATGGTTATGAAACCATGAGAGAGATCAGGAAACAAGTCAAATTCAACAATCTGCCCATTATCGCCATTACTGCCAAAGCCATGAAAGGTGATAAGAACAAGTGTATTGAGGCAGGAGCCAATGATTATTTGTCCAAACCCATTGATACGGAAAAATTGTTTTCTTTGATGAGGGTTTGGCTATACAAATGATTGTGAATAGCAAATGATTTTGATCATAGGTTGAGGAATTGAGACGAATGAGACAGGTTAAACCGACACAAAACCAGGATATTGAAATCCAATTGTTGTTAGAGGCGATTTATTTAAAATATGGTTTTGATTTTCGGTCCTATGCCCGAGCGTCGGTGAAACGGCGGATTTTACACCGCCTCAATCTCTCCGAAGAGAAGTCGATTTCGCATATGCAAGACCGAATACTCCGTGATGCTAACTCTTTTAGTAATCTGCTTCTGGACCTCTCGATTAATTTTTCCGAAATGTTCCGCGATCCCAAATTTTATCGTACCCTGCGGGAAAAGGTAATTCCGATCCTGAAAACGTTTCCCTTTATTAAGGTGTGGAACGCCGGTTGTTCAACCGGAGAAGAGGTTTATTCCACTGCCATCATGTTAAAGGAAGAAGGATTGTACGACAGGAGTCAGATATATGCCACTGACTTTAACGATGTGGTGCTGGAAAAGGCGAGAGAGGGAATTTTTCCTTTGGACCGGATCAAGGAGTATACTGCCAATTACCAGAAAGCCGGCGGTAAAAAATCCTTTGGCGAATACTATGTGGCCAAATATAATTTGGCGGCAGTTAATGAATCCCTGAAAAAAAATGTGGTTTTTGCCAATCACAACCTGGTTACTGACGGAGTGTTCGGAGAAATGAACCTGATATTGTGCCGCAATGTAATGATCTATTTTAATCGGGATCTGCAGAACCATGTATTTAAATTGTTACGGGATAGTTTAACCCGTTATGGTTTCCTCTGCCTCGGATCGCGGGAGGATTTGAAATTTTCAAAGCTTAACGGGGATTTTGAAGAGTTTGTCAGAAAGGAGAGAATTTATAAAAAGAAGGTATAAAATGGCGAAGAAAGCGGGTAAAATCAACTCTCCCTTCAAAGCTGTGGTGGTTGGCGTGTCCAGCGGCGGCATGGAGGTGTTGTTTACCATTCTCAAGTCGCTGCCTGAAGATTTTCTCCTGCCTATCATAATTGTCCAGCACATGCATGCGGAATCAGATAATTACCTCGCAACTTCCCTGAACGACAAGAGTAGTTTGCTGGTGAAGGAAGCCTTTGAAAAGGAAGTGATTAAGCCAGCCACTGTCTACATTGCACCCCCCAATTACCACCTGTTGATTGAAGAAGACAGCACCTTTTCCTTGGCAGTGACCGAAAGGGTAAATTTTGCCCGCCCCTCGGTAGATGTGTTGTTTGATTCAGCGGTGGATGTGTATGACTCACGGCTGATTGGTGTTATTTTAACTGGAGCCAATCATGACGGCTGCCAGGGTTTGAAAAGGATTAAAGAGCATGGTGGAGTGGCCATTGTACAGGATCCGCTCACTGCTGAGGTAAGTTCAATGCCCATATCCGCCTTATCCGTTACAGCGGTGGATTATATTCTATCACCGGATGAAATTGGCCCGGCCCTGGTTACTATAGCCGGCGGCTACGATTATTAGTAGAAACAATGGAACAACAGGAACAAGTAAATTTATTATTGGTTGATGATAGGCCCGAAAACCTTCTCTCCCTGGAGAGTATTCTGGAAAGTCCGGAATTAAATTTTTCTAAAGCAACATCGGGTGAAGAGGCGTTAAAATTACTTTTACAAAAGGACTTTGCCCTGGTGATTCTCGACGTGCAGATGCCGGGGATGGATGGCTTCGAGACCGCTGAATTGATGAGAGGAGCCGCCAGAACAAAATATATCCCTATTATTTTTGTTACAGCCATCAGCAAAGAGGACAAGCACATATTTAAAGGATATTGGGCTGGCGGCGTTGATTATATGTTTAAACCCCTGGAACCCTATATTCTCAAAACCAAAGTAAACATATTTGTGGAGTTATACAGGCAAAGGAAGGAAATAGCCCGGCACAAAGACCAAATTTCCTCACAGCGGGATCAGTTGGTTGAAACCAACAATGAATTGATCAAAGCAAAAAAAGAAGCCGAACGGGCCAGCCAGGCCAAGAGTGAATTTTTGGCCCGCATGAGCCATGATATCCGTACTCCCATGAATGGCATTATCGGTTTTACTGAAATGTTGCTGGAAAGCGAACTAAATGATGAACAAATGGACTATACCAGAACCATCCAGCATTCGGGAGAATCCCTGTTAACCCTTTTAAATGATATTTTGGATCTATCCAAGATTGAGGCCGGTAAATTGACATTCGATTCGATTGATTTTGATCCGGAGTTGACCATTTTTAATATTTGTGAATTGTTTCAGCCCAAGATCGGTACCAAGCCTGTGGAACTGGTTTGCCGGGTGGGTGACAAAGTACCCGCGTTCGTAAAGAGTGATCCCGGCCGTTTTCGGCAGGTGATTGTCAATCTCATGGGCAATGCTGCCAAATTTACTGAAAAAGGTGAAATTGAGTTGTTTTTGGACCTGGAAGAGGAAAACGAGCAGGGGAATAAGCTGCATGTGACCGTAAAGGACACTGGTATCGGCATCCCCAAGAAAAAAATAAAGAAAATATTTGAGGCTTTTAAACAGGCTGATAATTCCACCAGCAGCCGCTATGGCGGTTCAGGATTGGGCCTCTCCATCTGCAAGCAGATCGCCTCCCTCATGAAGGGAGATATCTGGGTAGAGAGTGAAGTGGGTAAGGGGAGTACCTTCCATTTTACAGCCTGGATGGAGAAATCGCAGCGTCGGCCGGTCAGGGAAAAAATGATAGAAAATCTGACTGGTAAAAAGGCTCTGGTAGTGGATAATAACCGGGTCAATATTGAGATAGTATCCCATGCGTTGGAGCAGGTGGAGATGAGTGTGGCCCATGTAGCCAAACCGGCAGAGGCATTGGCCAGGCTGCAGGAGAGTCACTCAGAGGGCCAGGCCTATGATATTTGCTTGATAAATATCCAATTGCTGGAAGAGAGTGGTCTCGACCTGGCCAAAGAGATCAGGGGACTAAAATCACCCCTGAGTAAAGTTCTTTTACTTGCCTATTGCAGCACCACCTCCATTCGCTGCAAAAAGTTCAGAGAATCTGGTTTTAACGGATTTTTGCCCCCTCCTATTTACAAAAAAACCATACATAAAATGGTGGGTCACCTGTTCGCCAAACAACAAACACCTTTTAATAAGAAACAGACTGGCGAGCTGGTGACCCGTCATTCCATTCTGGAAGAG
>CBFDCH010000263.1:0-4544 GCA_965603235.1 uncultured bacterium
CCTTAAAAAAAAAACGGGATCAAGCCCTGGTCGCCCATGACAAGACACAGCATAAATTTCTCCTGCGTCAGATTCACCGATTAAAACGCAGAATTCACAAAGCCACAGTTTGACTTTATTACATTATCGATTTTTTGTCCTAGATTTACCAGCCAACATTTCAAGCAGATATCAATATGTCAGCCCTACTTATTGATTTATAGATAAGGTTTTTTCTAGGTTTTCATTGACTAAACGATTTTTGTTTATTTTAAAGTAAATCTTCCCCTTTTTTAATTTCAAGCTTCGAATTTTAATACGTACCAACAGTTGTTGGCCTTCAATAATAATTTGTTGCGGGGGGCCAGCCTCTCCATTTTTTTTAATTGAAACTGAATAATTCTGATCTGTTGCAGGCGTTATGCCCTTCAGGATCAGGTCTTTTAGCTCCTGGTAGGTTAGGTTAACTTTTCCCATTCGGGAAAATAGGATATGAAAAGGCCCTTGCCAATACCGTCTTTTTTTTAAATTTACCAGCATTGTATGTTCATCCATTACCAGTACTTTAAAATAAACTTGATTCATTGGTGATAAAAAGAGTATTTTGTCTTGCTCTTGATCATAGCTTAGCAGGATTTTTCCCGAGAACTTAAATTGGTCGTTTCGAAAAAAAATTTTGGCATTAAGGGAAGAAAAGGAACCTGCCTGAGATGGATATGAAGAATATTTGGTGGTGGTGCTGCACTGAGGGAAAAAAAAGAGGAGGAACAAGAGTTTAATTGTAAGATTTTTCAACATTTTTTAGCTGTAACTTTAATCTGTTCTTAAAATCAACATTATGTTTGATCGCATGCTGATATATTTCTGTTACCCGGTCAACATTTTTTGTCAATTGATAATATTGAATGATATGGTTAATGATTTCCGGTTCAAGAGGATTTTTGTTGTAGGCTTTGATCAGAAATTCCTTGGCCTCTTCCACCTTTCCCATCTGGAGAAGAATATAGCCATAAGTATCCAGGTAGGCGGGATTTTCAGGATCCCTTTTGAGGCAAAAGCCAGCCATTTTTTTGGCTAGTTTCAGACTGCGGTTTTGTTGTGCCAGAAAATAGGCATAAAAATTTTTTATTGTGGTTGAGGATGTATATTTTCGTCGCAATTTCATCATCAGGTTTTCTGTTTTTCTATACTCTTTCATTTGAAGATATAAAGAACCCATCTCAACCATCAATCTCTCATTTTTTACGAGTTTCAGACTTTTCCTTAACACCGCCACAGCACGATGATAGTGTCGTAAGGATTTGAGGTAGTGAAGAGCTATGTTGAGGTTCAACTCATTGTTGAGATCTTTGGCGGGTAATGGCATACTTTTTTCCAAACAATTTAGGATAAAAAGCAATTGATTTAGTTCAGGATGAGATTTGTTGGTCCTTTTACGAAGATTCATAATAATTTGCGGTATGTGCTGGCTTTGTCGTGTTTTAATATATGAATGAAAAATAATATAATAGTCCTCTAATTCAAGATTTTCAGAGAAATTTTTATTTTTCTCTATGGTTTCAAAAAGTTGTATGATCTTATTGTTGAGGTTCAGGCGGGAAAGGATTTTCAGGAATAGAGGCAGGTAGAGTTTTTGTGAATGAGGTTTTTTTATCTGATCGAGGACCTGGTATGCCTTGAAATACTCATACTGCTTGAGATATATGTTGGCAAGCAGAAGGCTGCTCTTAAAATCTTTACTGGCAAAAGATTTAATCAGGTTTTCAGCTTCACGCCAATTATTATTTTGGTACAAAAAAAATGCTTTGGCATATTGAAGAGTGGGTGAATCTGAGATATTGATTGTGGTTGAAGCTTGCAGGAACTTATCGCTCTTTCCCATGGCAAATAAAGAGAACAAATAGTTGTAGCTTATCTTCTTGTTGTTGGGATCAATTAGGGCCAGTTTTTCGAGGTAACTGGCTGCCATTTTATAATTCTTGTTTTTGAGATATATATTGGATAGTTGGGCCAGTGTGTCATAGTCATATGGTGAAAATTTCAAAATATTTTTTAATGCCCTCATCTTTTGGGGAATATTGTTTAATTGTTCATGATTGAGGGCCATATAATAATAAGCCTCGGGTGATGGCTGAATTTTGTTAGCTATTTCCAGTTGTTTATTGGAATCGATAAAAACTTGCCTGCCTTTGGCTGAAGTATTTTTTCTTGATATAACCAGGCCTTTTTCATGTTTGATAACCCCGAGCCAGAAAAAACTCTGATGATACTGGGGATTTCCGGCAATTGATTTGTTTAGGTGGAACATGGATTGATCCAGCACTGCAATTTCCTGGGATAGGTTTTGTTCCTCTTGATTTTGCAGGTATTGAAGAAAAGAGGTTGTTGCCATTAAATAATTGGACAAAAAATAGTCAGGATAGATTAATAGTGATTTCTTCAGGATTTTAATTATTTCCCGGGTATCCCCCTTTAACTTTCTTAAGACCATTGCCTTTTCCGTCAGGATAAAGGGATCGGCGGGAAATTTTTTGAGATATTGGTTGATTAGGATTTTCGCTTGCTGATACTCTTGAATTTCCAATAAATATCGAATGGTGAGATAGGCTTGATAATTTGGTTCGGCCAGGGTTTGGCTCACCGCTGTTGTTGTCAGCAAACTGCAAATCATCAACAACCAAACACCTTTTTTCATGGCTGTATTGTATCATATGTTCTGGGTTTCTGAAATTTTAGCGAGAAAAATAAATTATTTGGTGTCTTGAATTGAATTTTACTAAAAAGTTTGATATGTATTACATTTTAGTACCGGAGGTTTTGGATGTACAAAATAATAGAGAAAGAGATATTGTCGGAGAATGTGGCCAAATTTATCATTGAAAGCCCATTGATTGCCAAGAGAAGAGAAGCCGGACAATTTGTGATTATTAAAATTCAGGACAAAGGGGAAAGAATTCCACTAACCATAGCAGATGCTGACCCCGAGAAGGGTACCATTACTTTAATCGTTCAAAAAGTTGGTACCTCTTCCCACCGACTGTTCAACCTTGCTGCTGGTGATTCTTTGCTGGATGTGGTTGGTCCATTGGGCCAGGCCACCCACATTGAAAAAGTTGGTACGGTGATTGCCGCAGGTGGAGGTGTGGGAATTGCCCCCCTGTATCCCATTGCCAAAGCGTTGAAAGCCGCTGGTAATCGTTTGATCACCATTTTGGCCGCCAGTAGCAAAGATTTAATCATTCTGGAGGATGACATGCGGGCATTTGCAGATGAATTGGTGATAATGACTGATGACGGTTCCCATGGTAAAAAAGGGCTGGTCACCGATGGTATCAAAGAGGTGATAAAAGCTGAAAAAGTCGACGAGGTGGTGGCTATTGGTCCGGCAGTTATGATGAAATTTGTGGCTCTGCTTACCAAGGAGCACAACATTCCCACAATAGCCAGCTTAAATACCATTATGGTGGACGGAACAGGGATGTGTGGGGCATGTCGGGTATCAGTTGGGGGAAAAACCAAGTTTGTATGTGTTGACGGACCAGAGTTTGATGCCCATCAAGTCGATTTTAATGAAATGTTAAGCCGGTTATCTGCCTATAAGCAGCAGGAAGAACTCTCTTATCAAAAGTATTTAAAGGATATAAAGTAAGGATTTACTATGCCAGTAAATTATAAAGAGTTAAAAAAGGATAGAGTCCAGGATTGGCGAGATGGTCTTAGGAAAAGCATGGGTGCCAAAGAGAGGGTAAAACTTGAACGGGTTAAAATGCCAGAACAGGATCCCGATAAGAGAAATAAAAATTTTAATGAAGTGAATCAGGGACTGGAAAAGGAAAAAGCCATGAGGGAGTCAGCAAGATGTCTTGATTGCCCCACTCCCACTTGCATATCCGGATGCCCGGTTAACATTAACATTCCTGGATTTATTAAGGAAATCGAAAGGGGAGATTTTTTGAATTCTGCCAAAGTTTTGAAGCAGACCAATGCTCTGCCTGCTGTCTGTGGCCGGGTTTGTCCGCAGGAGACCCAATGTGAGGAAAGATGCATGTACAACCGTATCGGGAAGAAACCCGTAGCAATTGGATTCCTGGAAAGATTTGCCGCCGATTATGAGAGAGAGAGCGGCAATATTTCAATCCCTGACCTTGCGGAGAAAAATAATACCAAAATCGCAGTTATTGGCTCAGGGCCTTCCGGCCTAACCGTTGCCGGGGAAATGGCCAAATTGGGTTATGAGGTAACTATTTTTGAAGCGTTACATGAATTTGGCGGGGTTTTGGTATATGGTATTCCGGAATTTAGGTTACCCAAAGATGTTGTGAGGTTTGAGATTCAGGTCCTGGAAAAAATGGGAGTGAAACTGGTTAAAAATTTTATTGTTGGCCGGACAGCAACAATTGATGATTTAAAGGAAGAGGGTTTTACGACTTTTTATGTTGGCAGTGGCGCTGGTCTGCCAAATTTTATGCATATTCCGGGCGAAAATTATATTGGCATATATTCATCAAATGAATATCTTACCAGGGTGAATTTAATGAGAGCAGCAGATCCGGAATATGATACTC
>CBFDCH010000264.1:0-4541 GCA_965603235.1 uncultured bacterium
CTGGTGATTCATCGGCAAATTCTTGGATTTTTGTTTAAAAACCTCTCTCCAAGACACCGGCGCATAGTAAAAAAAAATTTAAAAATCGCATTTCCTTCGGCTTCAACGGCAGAGAGCAAACAACTCTTTGACAGGATTTACCATCATTTTTCAGTGGTTTTTGTGCAAATAATAACCCTGTTTGCCAAAAAAAAGCCGACAAAAGTGATAAAAACGATAAAAATCAATGGTTTGAATAATCTTCAACACGCCCTGGAAAAAAACCGTGGCGTCATTCTCTACTCGGCCCATCTTGGCAATTGGGAGCTCATCCCCTATGTTTTGAGCCGCTCACTCAATACCAGGGTTTCAAGTATTGCCAGACCCATGAATAATCCCCTGGTTGAGAGAAAACTCCTCGATTTCAGGAACTTTATGGGCTCGCGGATTTTTTATAAAAAAGGATCGATTCGCAAAACCATTAAACTGTTAAAGGATAATCAAATTTTTTATTACCTAATTGACCACAATGCAGTGGCTCGCGAGGGTGTTTTCATCGATTTTTTTTCTAAAAAAGCGTGTGCCATCACATCAGTGGCGCAACTCCATTTAAAGATGAATGTATGTGTGATCCCCGTTTTTTTACACTATGAAGCGGATAAAATTGTGGTGGATATCTTTGAAGAGGTAGAAACCAGTAAAACCAGTACCGGCAGCAAGGATATTTTCGACTTAACCCAACGCTTTTCGTCCCTGATTGAGGAGCAAATCCGGGCGTATCCTGAACAATGGTTCTGGTTTCATGATCGCTGGCGTACCAAACCGCCAAGGAGGGAACAATGAGGCAGGATGGCAGGAAAAACAATCAAATAAGGGAAGTTAATATCACAGCGGACTATGTTAAAGATGTGCCGGGATCAGTCATGATCGAGCAGGGCAACACGCGGGTGATTTGCACAGCCACCTATGATGCCAAGGTGCCCCACTTCCTGCGAGACAGCGGCAAGGGATGGGTGACTGCCGAGTATGCCATGATGCCGGGTTCCACCGGTAATCCCCGCTTAAACCGTGAACGGTTGCGGGCAAACAGCCGCAGTATTGAAATTCAGCGTTTCATTGCCAGAGCGTTACGCAATACATTAAACCTCAAAGTGCTGGATGGCAAAACCATTTTCATTGATGCGGATGTGATTCAGGCAGATGGCAGCACACGTTGCGCCGCGCTGAATGGTGCGGTGATAACCCTGGTAAAGGCCCTAAAATACCTGGTGTTTGAAAATATGTTAAAAGATTTTCCGGATTTTAATGTTATTGCCGGAGTGTCAGTGGGCATTAAGGGGAATGAAATCCTGGCTGATTTAACCTATGAGGAGGATTCAAATATAGACGCGGATATTAATGTTGTCTCTTCGGAAAAGGGTGATATAATGGAGGTACAGGCCTTTGCGGAAGAGAATTTTATGCCCAGAGATTTATTTAATCAGGCCGTAGAACTAGCAGTCGCACAGAATTTTGAAATAATAAAAAAAATCAAAGAGTATTTTTAGTGTTCCGCAACTGATCCTCTTTGCCACGAGTTTGAAAAAATGAATGTCTGCGAATTTTTACCAGCGAAGCGGAGTATTAATTATAGTTATGAGTCAGAAGAAGCGAAAAAAAGGAGGATAACATGCAACATAACAACTGGCGCTGTCCAAAATGTCAAAACAGGGAGTTTGACCAGGATCAATTTGCCGCAACCGGCGGAGGTTTAACCAAGTTTTTTAATATTCAAAATAAAAAATTTACCACGGTTACGTGCACCCAGTGCATGTACACTGAGATGTATAGAACCGGCACCAGCACTCTGGGTAATGTCCTGGATTTCTTCGGAAATTAAAAAGACAACAAATAAATTGGTGAAGTTGTGCCGTGCCGCTTCCCAAGTTGTGCAAATAAATATTAATTTTTTAGAATAATGTTTTCCTGTTCCATAATGATGTCCGGAGTTTGCCAGCCTTTTTGATCCATTAATTCCTTGAATGCCCGCCTGAATAATAATGTGACATGAACCGAAATCGTTCCTTTAGTGTGCGAGGCGAAAGTATAATTGCTCATGTCTGTGGCGAAGGCGGCGATTCGGTTGTCACTCACTATCCGTGTCGGGTTCCAGTATGAACCCGTTGGTGACACATTAGTCCATTCCTCTTTAAGGATTTTTGCAAAGGCCTTGCCGGGCAGACCGGCGTAACAATCAGCGGCCGGGTCACCAACGCCGCACCAATCCGGTAATTTCGGCCCGCCGGTCTGTTTAAGAGTGGCTCCTTTTCTATCAATTACCCTGACCAGCAGGATCAGGTGTCTCAAGGGCGAATCGGTTGGCACGTGATGTCCCGTGAGATCATTAACGATTGAGACCTTCACGACGACTTCATCTTGCCTACGAGTTGCAGTGACGGTCATGGTAACTGCATTGCCCAGCAGTTTTTTGTCCATAGCCCCGGGCATGCGATGGCTGAATATCGTCCCGGGATCACGATGCAATCCACCTTTATCAGGTCGCGTAAAGTACGTGGCACCGGTAGGCGGCATATGGCAATCCTGGCAGGTTTTGCCATTCCTTGGCTCACTATAGGGACTTTCCAGCCACTCGCCAAAGGAGTTGTAAATAGTTGTTCCCCAGAATACGCCATGGTGACAGGGCGCGCAAAACTGACTTTCTTTCTGGAGCGGCGAGTATGTATCTTCGCCCGGTGCTACGTCGTCCAGGGGACCGGCGAAAAATTGGTGCTTATCGAAAGGCCTTCGCAACTCGAAGGAGAGCACACCGGGCCTGTTTTCGAATGGCAGTCCTGTCACTGGGTCAAGACGGATATCCCAGACTTTATGGCAGAAATCACAATTTACTCCCTCAGCCCCAACTCCTGAGACTGAAACCGGATCAGTGTCATAAGGAGCGTTAATCGCTGCGACAGGTACGTGACATGATGCGCAATTTCCGGCTTTATCGGGAAAATCGAGCTTGAAACCCGGGCCATAATACCTTTGCGATGTATCAGGTGGTAATGGCAAAGTGCCGTAATCCCTGGTGTGGAAATAGCGCGTCGCCTTGCTCCTGTTTCCGGAAATATCGCTGCCGGAAAACATTGACAAAAAGCGTGGATTGCGTGATGACTGTGAATGGGCATCCAGGAGCCATTCGTCCACCGGAAGAGTATAGGTCAGGCTCGTACCCCTGTTGCTGTGGCAAGCAGCGCACGCCTGGTTCTCGCCCTCGCCTTTGATGCCTGTGGCAGGCAGCCATTGGTAACCAGGATTATCTTTGCTATTGTGAGGGTGCAGCCGAATCTCAACATCTCGTTCCCCAGGTTCTGCGGCAACCGGCCCGGAGATGTAGTATCCCCTGGCCCAGGCAGTCAGTTTAAAGGGAGTAGCGCTCATTCCGGCAGTTGACAATTCGAAAGAACCATGGGCACGACTGACCGTAGATCGATCCGTCGCTTGTATACGCACAATCGCTCCAGGCACACTGACATTACCATCCAGGACCACACCTCTAATTGATTTTTCCTGCCGGTTATCCGGATCATGGTGATGAGGAGAAACGGTCTGAAAAGCTGAAAAGATGACCGCTATACCTAGAGACAAAAAGATTGTGCTCGTCATCGTTTTTTTCCTGAAAATATTCATTAGTTTGGGCTCAACGGGATACGGGCCTTTTTTGGTAGCGGAACACTCCTTCTCCCGAGGTTGCGGCATACAATATCATACCGTTTTTGGATATCTCCAGGTCTGCGATGGCCTTGGTGCTCAGACCTTTGTTTACCTTGATCCACTGCTGTTCGATCGAATCCCACATGAAAACGCCGGACCTGCGTGTACCGGCCCACACGGTATTGGGATTCTGAGGATCCACAAGGAGTGCCCACACAGACTCTTTGGCATCCATACCTGCCATCATTTTGTGCCAGGTATTGCCATTATCATTGGATCGGTACACACCACCCGCTTCAAGACCCGCATACACAATGTTAGGATTCACCGGGTTGATAGCAACGGAGCGGACGTCCTTATGCTGAAATTGTTTTATCGGGCTCCAGTTTTTACCGCAATTAAAAGTCCTGAAAAGTCCTCCGCCAATGGTTCCCGCATACACCAGGCAGTGGTTCTGTGGATGGACCGCCAGGTCGTTTACACTCCTGAGCCTGGTTTGAAAATCATTGGCAGGCTGCCAGGTTTTTGCAGCGCCAGCATGATTCGATCTGTAAATACCATGGCTGGTTTTATTTTTACCAAGGGCGTTACTGCCCCGGCAAGAAGCACCGTAAACAACGTACGGATTCGAGGGCGCGAATACAATACGCTTGAATCCATGCGTCTCGTTTGTACCCGGAACAACTTTCAGTCTGTGCACGACCTGCCATGTGTTTCCGTTATTTGTGCTGCGGTAAATGTAACCGAGCAGTTCCTGCGAAGCCAGGACGATCTTGGGATTCTTTGGATGAACGGCCACAGAATAACATTCGGGAAAACGAGCAGGTTTCTTTGAGAGGCCCTGCCAATCCAATACAGCTCTTCTGGTG
>CBFDCH010000265.1:0-4534 GCA_965603235.1 uncultured bacterium
TCAAAATAAAAATATCTCTTTAAAAGCCGCATTTTTATTAGCCAGTAAACATAAATTGTTTACAGCCACACCTCAAAATCCCATGGTGAAATGTTTTTTAAAAAAGAGATTCACAGTTTTGAATCACCTTACACCTGAATACCACTCACTCATTCAATTAATCCCCGGCAAGATTGATATCGATCTGATCCATTCCCTTAAACCATTCGCTCCGCAACACCTGCCTTCGTCCTCCATAACCTCACTGCTGCGGGAGGTAAATCAAAGGTTAAAATCAATCATCGGCATTGAAGATTTTTGCCTTTTTGCTCAGTCGCTCAGTTCACAACAACTGCTGGAAATTAAAATCCCCATCTCTACACAATACAATGGACACTCATTACCCAAACATTTTTTAATCATAAATCCTGACTGGAACAGATTGGCTGCATGGGGCGAATTATTCAAAATAAATCCTCCTCTGGCAATTTTTAAAACCGTAAGTCAGGTGATACACGAGACAAAATCTCTTAGAATCAGGCATACCACTATTTTAAATCGGCTGGCAAAACACTTGGTAAAAACAATCAAATGAACAATAAGCGGACGAATGATATCAACCTCTTCAGTATTGATGTTGAAGCACACCTACAAAAATTGGCAGCCAACACTTATCGTTCACCCCACCACTATCCCGTAGAACTGATCCGGCTGGCTATAAAGAGGGACGCAAAACAGATTCGAGTCAATCTAAAGGCCAACAAATTAGAAATTGAGGATGATGGTAGGGGCATAAAATACAGCCAACTCCAAAATTTAAATGTCATTTTTAATCCTGGCAACACGCCTGGAAATCGGGAGAACGCAATTGAATCGATGAAAACAGCAAACCAGATCGGCTTGTTGGCCATTTTCTCTCCAGCACCAACTGTGGTTGATATTGAAACCATCAACGAAAAAGGCAATCAGCAGCTGAAAATAGCAGAGGGCAAATTAATTCCTCCCTCAGCACCCAGTCTCAGACAGGGGACGCGGATTATCCTGCACCGCCATAAAAAGGATTGGCAGGAAGAGATAATCCTTTTGAAGGAATATTTGAGGGGTGTTCCCCAAAAAATATTGATAAACAATACCGCTTTGCCGAAAAAGAACCTGCTCACCCATCCCATGGTTTCAATGAAAATTCCTCACACAAGAGGACAACCTGAAGCCTGGATTGGCATCCCCCATATGGGCGACATTTGCCGAATCTGGTTAATGGATCAATACATCCCCTGGCATCACAGCATGATCACTCCCTGGCATGGTTTTGTATTCGAAGCAGCAATCGAATATAATGGCCAGCTTACACGCTCAGTGTTGGACTACCTCACTCAAAGTGCCGAGCAATTATATCTCTGGTTGGCCAAGAGATATACTACTTACCCTCCAGCTATCAGGAAACGGATTGAAGATCTCTTTTTTAAACAAAACCGTCTTGCCAACGACACCAACACCATACATTCCCTTCGTTCGCTTAAAGTTGCGGATGCCAATCGCTGGCTCAATGTCTCGGAAATTATAAAGATAGCAGCCCGAAAAGAAATCTTCGCTATACCGGACAATGAGGATCCATCCAAATATAATCTGGCAGGGAAAACAGTGCTATCCTTGAGTCAGTCACAGGTTGACTTCCTGGTAAATTTTCAGCAGTTGCCAATTCAATTCCTGTCAGCCCTACTGCCCTCAAAGTTCCCCTTAAAAGATTGGTTGATCATACTTTTAAAAATAATTCAAAATCTCTTTTCTACACTCTATTATTCAAGAAAGAAATGGCTGGACGAATCCGAATTGGATCAGGCGGAAAAATCACTGCTCACTTGGTTAAAAAATCAATATACTCAACATAAAACCATCCTGCCAGGGAGTAATAAACAAGCAGATATTATTCCCAGGTTTACCAACTCGCGGGGAATTTTTTCAACCGCTTTCATTCTGTCAAAAAATACTCTCCGCCCCACATACGTTCATTTGCTTAGGAGAAAGCACCCGGATTTGCAACGGGCACTGAATATATTAAGAAAATATCCTGAAAACATTGATATCGTCGGATCATTATTTGTTGGTTAGGAGCAGGATCTTTCTATTGACGCCAGCCAATAAAGGCAGTAATTGATTTTTGCGGAATCATCAAAAAGGATTCAGTCAGGGTAATCCCAATCTGAGCCAGATTCAATAAAGTGTGGAAATAGGATTGAACTGTTAAATTTAAATCTCCATAACCAGGAGAGTAGCGTTTTGTTGGCTCACACCCGGATCGGCTGATCTCCAAAGCCAGGAAGGTTGAAAGATACATGGCTGCTTCTTCTGCACATTCTGATCCCACTGCGTCCATTATGATGGGTTCAAGGATTTTATTTTTCTTTTGTGATTTTTCAATTTCTTCTTCAATAAACGGCCCGATTGTCAATCCCACCATGGTAACTTTTGTGCATGAGTTAAGATGTTTGGCCAAAGAACCAGACATTATAACGAATTTATTGCTCAATTGGACCTTGCCCGGTGAAACGGAACAGGAGATATGGGTAAAACGGGCAATGGGCTCTACCAAGACAAATGATTTTTCCATGATATGTTCATACTGTGCATTGCTTTCATCTCTGGGAATTTTCAAACGGCTCTTTATACGCTGAATCGGCAGTGATAATGGAAAATTGGCCAGTTCCTCAACTTTCATTACTACTCACCATCCACTTTAGACCCGTTCTTCTTGCCTGACTTCTTTTTTAACAGTTTGACACATGCATAAGCCATTACAAGCAACACCCCGATTACAATATACAAAAGGTTATTTTTGGATTGAAATGTGGATCCTCGAAGATCTTTGTACAGGACAATCAACATAAACATCAGCAACCAGTTAAATACAGAGTCATTCTCTTTAAATATTACTTTCTTGAGATTAAAGGGTGTTGTGGGTTTGCGAAAACCGGTTAGCTTGGGGAAGAGTCTGTTTACCTGCTGCAAATATTCATAATACCTGTCGCCATACATCTGCTTTAAGTAATGCTCTTCTGAAAAAATAATCAACAAGTATTGGCTAATTAAAATTAAATTAAAAATCAACCCGGCTGTCAGGTTGCCATATAAAATTAAAAGGCCGTTAAAAATCAAGATATTACCGATATAAAGGGGATTTCGTACTATAGAATATAATCCGTCCCTATTTAAAGAATCAGCCTTGAAGTAGGATTCTCTGCCTGAGGTCCCGCTTCCAGCAAATCCAACTGCCAGAGCCCGGATGCATTGACCCAGGATAGTAACTGCCAAAGGGGCCACGAGTATGGAAATTTTAAATATTGAGAATGGCGCAGGTTTGAAGAACAAAAACACAAGTGCTATCAAGGGAATAGGTGTAAAGGATCTATATTTAAATAAAAACCCGCCGATTACCCTGAAACAGGAAAGATTTTTCACTGACTCAAATCCCCTGTCCCGGATCCTCGATTTTTCAAAATTCGCTGCAAATACTCCTGGTCCTGAGATGAGACGGGGGTGAAACATATCCGTTTCACTCGCTTATCAACAAGGTTAAGGTAAGCCTGTGTCTCTGTCAAAGCAATCCTTTTCCCCGTGCGCCAGTCCCTTATTTGTATTTTTACCACCAACTTCTCACCGCAGAGATCATAGGCCCGTTTAATCAGATTCTTAAAAAATACTTTGTTTGCCTTCTCAGACAACTTCATCTCCCTCTTAATTTGACGGTGATAGGACATCAAATAAATCCAGTCAATATCTGAAGCTGTTATCTCTTGTAAGCTGTGAGCATACCATGCGGCCGCATTTTTTTTAAAAACCGGTGTTTCATAAAAAACATTCATCCCGATTTTTATTTCCGGATTAACAGATTTACATACCTTTACTAATCGTTTTAAAACATTGGTGACCTGACGGACCTTCACCTCAATCCACAAGCGGTTTAACAAGCTGCCGCGCTCCATCATTTTTTTCTCATCCGCAACTTGCCCGGTAGCGAGTTTAAACTGCGCTTTGCCCCAGCTACTAAATCCTTCATTATAGCGAAGGAAAAGGTCGTCTTGAATAAGAATTCCTGAAATTTTATTTTTGGCCAAATCCTTAAAAACACTCTTTAACTTATCTAAAGCATGGGGATTAAAAATATCCAGTTTGTTGATCCTTTTCTTCTTATTTTCAGTTCTGCTGTAATCAAAAAGGTCGCCGGTCTTTAACCAGGTATATTTCCTGGTTATCATCCAGGCCCACAATCTGCAGTTGCTATGATTAACCTCCCCCATCAAGTGATCCAGAGTAGTATTGTTGTATTTAAATTCCGAGTTCTTAAAGAGCAAGCCACCAAATTGTTTGTGGGTATGAAAAACACGGACAATTATTTTATCAATCCTCATATCTGATAAAACATTGTACTCCAGCTTATTTAAAAAGCTGGCTGATTGAAATTGGATCTCATAAGAACGATTTGATTTATCTGGAAAGATAATAAAATTAAACCATACGATTCCAATTATCAGTAAGGTACTTTTCCTTAAGTTTGTCA
>CBFDCH010000266.1:0-4498 GCA_965603235.1 uncultured bacterium
AGCAACATTCCCATGCTGGCATTTTCTTCCTCAACCACCAAGCGAAGCAGCCGTTACCAGGAGATTGGATTTAACGGATTTTTACCAAAACCCATCGGGCGCAGCAAATTGCTGGAAATGCTCAGGCGGCTGTTGGGCCATGATGAAAAGCAGCCAAAGGACCGGCAGGGTACAGATGTCATTACTCAGCACACCCTGTTGGAAGATGCCAAACAATCGGTGAGAATTTTATTGGTGGAGAACAATTTACTGAACCAGAAACTGGCCCGCTTTTTATTATTAAAAGCCGGCTATCAATTGGAAGTGGCCAACAATGGCCAGGAAGCTGTGGATAAATTTCTGGCTGATCCCAAGGCTATTGATCTTATTTTCATGGACATTAACATGCCGGAAATGGACGGCAGACAGGCCACTGAGTTGATCCGAAAAAAGGGCTATAAGGATGTGCCGATTATTGCCATGACAGCCGATGTGATGAAAGAGGATCAGGAGAAATGCCTGGCCTCCGGGATGAATGACTATGTGGCCAAACCGATCAAACGGGAAGTTGTTTACAATATGGTTAAAAAATGGGCCATCGAAAGGTAGGAACAATAAAATAAAAATATTTAAACTCATAAAGGAGGTATCATGAATATCAAATCCAAAACCATTTTTTGTGTCCTGGTTGCCATTTTTCTATTCAGTGGTTTTGGCTATGCCAAATCCAAGATTTACATGAACCTGTGGCAAACAGCACCTATCTCCATCAATGGCGAACCCTCTGACTGGCAAACCATAAAAGCAGGTCAAATGGAGAAATGGGGAATTGATTACCGGTTCTCCAACAACAATCAGTACATTTACGGTATTTTAATCCTCAATAATATGAAATTCCTCAGCTCAATATACCAAACCGGGCTTACGGTTTGGATTAACCAGGGGAAAAAGAAAAAGAAGAGCCTGGGAATCAATTTTCTTAAGGGTAAGATCAATGCCGACACCTTCATCCAACTAATGGAAAAACAACGTGGCCCCATGTCACCGGAGCAAAAGATGAAGATCAAACAACGCCCCTTCTACACCATCAATCAGTATAAAATTTTGAGAAAGGATAGTAAAGAAATTTTCAATATAGATACCAAAGCAGCCGTCTCCGCCCTTTTTCATATCAATTATAGTAAGAAACAAGCTGTCATTGAGTTTCGTATCCCTATGCAAACGACTCCAGACGATCCGGTGTGTATTGGCGCCAATCCCGGAGAGCAGATAACCCTGGGATTCGCCTGGGGCGGACTTACAGACCAAATGAAAAAAGAAATGATGCTTCGCCGGGCCGAATCCGGGAGTCGAACCAACGCGGGTCAGCCCATTGGCCTGAAACAGGAACGCCGAGTCTCTTCAGGTTACGATAAGCCTTTCAAACGTCCGAAAAAATACAATTTCTGGGTACCCATAAAACTGGCTACCCAGAAATAGTTATTATAATTAATTGAGATTGTTTTTATCTACGCCGCTTTTTTGAGGTTTTCTTACCCTTTTTGGCAGCTTCTTCTTTCTTGGCCCTTACATCTTTTAGTTTTTTCAAAAATTCTTTTAATGAATTGATATCCGCGGAATTGGGAAACTTCTGGATCAGGGTCTCATAAGTAGTAATGGCCTGGTCTAGCTCCCGGCACATGTATTGATAATTTCCTATTTTCATATAGGCCTGTTCCTTAATGACATCACGGGCATTGCCTGACACCACTTTCTGAAAATAGGGAAGGATGTTAGTATTGGCCTTGGCCCGTTTGGCAATCTCATCCAGCTTGTCCTTGCCTATTTTAGCCGTATTCTTTTCCAGCAGATCATAATTGTTGCTGCCAATTATGAAGGTGGCATCCGGCTGTCTGGGATCATTGGGGACTTCCTTGATCAACTCAAGAAACTTATTCACATACTCGTTGGATTTGACATATTCCCTGGCACTGCTGTAATTGATACCGATCATATAATGGGCAAAATTAACATATTGGTTAAACTGAAGGCCAAGGTCAGGGATGGATAGAAACTTTAAAAACTGCTCATTGGATTTTTTATAATCCTTTAAAAAAGTGTAATTGGTGCCCAATTGGTATCTGGTTTTGGCCAGGTTGGTCTTATTAAGAGCCTCTATATTGGGAATGGCCACCAGTTTCTCAAAAAACGAATTGGCTTCTTTTATTTTCCTCTGCTGGACAAAACTTGATCCCACGCGAAAAAGAATATCCGCAAGTTCCTTACCCACCTGAGGATCATTCCCCTGGTTTGCATAGGCCTTAAACAAATGGGTAAACGCCTCGTTTGCCTTCTTTTGCATCATATACAAACTGGCAATTCCTAAATGAGCCATGGCAAAGTTGGGTTCCATGGCCAAGGCTTTCTGGTAATATTCCAGGGCTTTATCCATTTTTTGGGATGCTTTTGCTTTATCACCTTTGGTTACCAGTTTAACCGCCTTTTTTCTAGTCTTCTCATCTGCAGAACTTGCGGCGTCTAAAGTTGTCACCATTAACGTGAACAACATCAACGTCAGCAATGTAACAATTAATTTTTTGGTCATGGTAATTCTCCATAATTAAATTTAAAAAATATTATATCATTTTTTGCCCTGAAAAGGAAGCATTTCTTAACCCATTTTCCCAAGGGAAAAATCACTTGGAGGTACTTATCTGCTTTAAAATTTGCTTGATTTTTGCCTGGTTGCTATTCACTTCTAATGATGCAGAAAAAGCCTCCCTGGCTTCAGCCATTTTTTTAATCTTAAAATAAGAATAACCGAGGAAATTTAAAACGCCGATATCACTGTCATAAATTTTAACGGCTATTTGCAATTGTTTAATGGCTTCAAGGTATTGTTCCTTGAAATAAAAGACCTTGCCCCTGATGGCATGATAATCAAAGCGTAATTTATCATTCCCCTTGAGTGCCTCTACAATCTGCAGGATTTTATCAAATTCCTTTTTGTTCAACAACAACCCACAATAATCCTTGATCACCTGGGGATGTTTGGGATTTAATGAAAAGGCCCGTTTCATAAAAACCTCGGCTTTTTTTATCTGCTGCAGACGCATATATTGCAGACCCAGAATGTGGTATTGAATAAAGCTGTGTTTCATGGGGGTGATTTTTTTGGCCAATGTGGGTCGGGCCACATTGTTATTCAGGGAAACCTGGAAACGAAAATCTTTCATTACCAATAGAGTGCCGCTTACGGATGATACCTTGGCTGCTATGGTGTAGTTTCCAGGGGGCAACTGCTCCAATTTTTGCGAAAAATAGGCAAATTTTCGTCCCTCATCAATAATAAAATTGTAGTTTTTAAAATATTTTTCCCGTTCAAAAATGTCCTCAACCACCACATTAACCTTCATTCCCCTGGTGTAATTGCCCCGCTCCACACCCAGGAATACAATCAAGGGATCTTTTTTCCCAAAATCGAAGCGGGGATTGAGAGTGACCTCGTAGTCCATGAACTTATATGGGGCAAATGTTAAGCTTGGATTTCTCTTTACCTCATAGGTTAATATTGGTCCCAGCAGGACAGGTGTTTGCAGAGTTTCAGCAGGGACTGAAATAGCTTGGTCAAAGTAAGAAAACTCTCCCTTGACCGGATTCTGGATCAGTACCTCTAGTTTATAATTGCCTTGTGGAACAGGAAAGTAGTCACTAATAATCACCCCTTTTTCAAACTGACGCCTGACCGCCTCTTCACTGTCAGCTTTAAAGGGGAAATTTTTGGTGTAACTGAATATTGTTTTTTTCTCTTTTTTCAGGTTCACTGTCACTTTAAAGCTAAAAACAAACTGACCTTGTTCCAATTGATGGCTCACTGACACACTTTTGGGCAGGAGGGAAAAATGGACAAAATTTAACCCGGTTTCCGGGTTTTTGGCCACATGCACTTGATGGGAACACTCCATGTAAGAGGATGCATAATCCACTTGAACAATCCCCCGGTAATTGAGGAAATCCCTGGCATAACGCGTATTGATCTTTTCTTGGGGAAATGTCTCGACTTTTGTCAACAGAATACTACTCTGTAGTGATGGAGTATAGTTAAAAGTGGGTTCATTGGGAATCAATGAGAGGGATGCCATGGCCACAATTTGGCTGTATTCTGAGATATACCTATAAACCGCCTCAAAATCGAAGGGGTCCAGCTTATGAGTTTCGAGGTTCTTTTTCAACAAGGCAAAGGGACCATCAGCCTGGGGATTGTACATTTTATACTCCCCCACTGATCCCCGCTTCCAGAATAAGAGATTAAAAGCATTGGGTAATCCGGGACGTCGGACTCCATAGTAGGACCAAATTTGTATGGGCTCAATCACCCGTTCATCCTCATAGCGGTCAATGCTCTGGGGAGCACCCAGTATAATATGAATTTTTCCCATATCGGTTTGCCACCCTTTCCGGGCAGTACCGTATTTGAACCGCCGGCTGGCATAATTAAATCTCTTGAGATGTTCCAATTGGAATTCATTCTCTTCGTTTT
>CBFDCH010000267.1:0-4495 GCA_965603235.1 uncultured bacterium
CGATCAGTATGACTATTGCTGCAATGTAAATTTCCATTATCCCTCTTTAATTTCTTATTTATTAAAGTTAATCTTGTACATATAAGGATATGTGGGATTACGTTTTTGCGAAAATAAATTATAACATTTTATTTCCAAAAAAAAAAGTTAGATATAAATACTAAACAATTCCCGGCCTCTCCCCTACCACTCATCGGATCTCTTTTTTGACAATCACCAGGGTAAAATCGTCCCGGTAGAAATCTGACCCGCTGAAATGTTTTGTTGATTCCACAATACTTTTGATGGTGGTATCAGAAGAGAGCTTGATCGACTCCTGAATGATCCGGATCAATCTTTTCACCCCGTATTCATGTTGTTCTTCGTTAAAGATTTCAACAACCCCATCAGTATAAAGCACCAGGCGGTCTCCCGGATCAAGACTTACTTCACTCGATTCATATTTGGGTTCTTTTTGTATGTTTAAGGATGGGCCGCCCCGCACCAATTCCTCAATCCTGCCTCCCTCCCTAAAGAGAAGAGGGGGGTTATGGCCACAATTAACATACAAGAATGAGTGGTTTCGCAGATCAAGGATACCATAAAACGCAGTTATGAAATCCTGCTTCCGGGTAAATCCCGACAATTGTCTATTTAAGAGTGTCATTACTTCCAGGGGATTCTTATCCGCCCTGGCAAGGGTATGCAGTAGGGTTCTAAATGATGTCATTAAAAGGGCGGCCGGAATCCCACTCCCCGATACATCTGCCACCACAATCGCCAGCCTCTCTTCACCAATCTTAATATAATCGAAATAATCTCCACCAATAGCATAGGTGGGCAAACAAAGGCCGGCAATATCATAGCCGGCTATTAATGGAGGTTTGCCGGGTAATAATCGTGATTGCACTTCACTGGCGAGCTGCAATTGTTTTTCCATTTTCTCTTTTTCAAGTATTTGCAGATGCAACAAGGTCTTTTCGATTGAAATAGCTGCAGCGCCAGCAAAAAAGCGGAGGGCCTCAAGGTCTTCAGTACTGTAGGCATTAACCCGGTCACTTTCAACATCCAATGCCCCAATAGGTCTTTCATTCAAAATAATCGGCAGGGTGATTTCCGACAACGTCTTTTGTCTGCCGGCAATATAGTGGTCGTCGAGTCGTACATCTGGAATAACAACACTTTCACCTGTTTTGATTACATGTCCCACAATCCCCTTGCCGGAGGTGAGCATTTCATCATCCTCAGGTGAACCCCGATCAAATCCACGCCTGGCAATACCGGCAATCACCTGTTTGAGTTTCTTGAATTGCCGGTGTACCAGGTCACTGCCAAGAACAAATATCCCGGCTGCATCATAATCGATTATAGTCTGCAGGGAGTCCAGCAATTGGTTCAGTATCTTATCAAGATCCAGGGTATTTTTTAATTTAAAAGAAATATCTTTTAACAGATTATACTTTGCCTCAGCATTCAGTTTTATTTTTTTGCCCATTTTCTATTTATATATTATAGATTTTTTTACGTAAAAAACATACACATGGTTCCAAATACAAGAGGAACACTAAATTTATTTCACTTTCTGTTGAATTGTGGCGCTATTTAGATTAATATTTAATTTTAACTGAAATGGATCTATATAAAGAAAACATTTTAAGTAAAAACCACTGCGGATTAGATCCATATCCACTCATTTTAAGATACAGGAGGAAATTTTAATGCACTTGAGACCCAAAGTAACGTTTTTAAGTAATGAACTTATCGAGCGAATTATTGCTGAGGCCAGAGATATTTTGTGTAAGCTCGGCACCACCATTCACAATAAGAATATACTCTCCCTGCTGGCTGATCATGGCGGTACGGTTGATATGGAAAAATCCCACGCCACCTATACCAACGATATGATTGACAAAGCCTTAAAGCTATCACCATCATCATTTGCCCTTTATGATGTGATGGGCAAACAAACCCATGATTTTTCCGGGTTTAATGTTCACTATACCCCCGGTACCGCTGCCATTCATGTTCTGGATTCAGCAACACAAAAGGCCCGCAAACCAACCACGGAAGACTATGTGAAATTCGTAAAGATCGCCAATCAATGCCAGCACATCGCTTCCCAAAGTACTTCTTTTATTCCTGCAGATGTACATGAGAAAATTTCAGACTCTTACCGTCTGTATTTGAGTCTCCTGTTTGGCGAAAAACCGGTGGTCACAGGAGCCTTTACCATTGAGGCATTTGAAATAATGAAGGACCTGCAATTGATTGTCCGGGGTGGAGAAAAAGAGCTGAGAGAGAAACCTTTAACTATATTCTCGGTCTGCCCCACTTCACCGTTAAAGTGGAGTGATATTACCTCGCAAAACTTGTTGGACTGTGGCAGATACGGTATTCCCGTGGAATTTATCTCCATGCCCCTGTCTGGATTCATGGCCCCTGTTACCCTGACCGGAACTCTGGTGGCCCATACTGCGGAAACCCTCAGTGGTGTTGTTATCAGCCAATTGTCCCATCCCGGCACTCCCATGCTTTATGGCGGCTCTCCCGCTATTTTTGATGTCAGGTATGAAACCACCCCCATGGGTGCAGTGGAGACCCAGATGGTTGATTGCGCATACAATGAGATCGGCAAATATTTGGGATTCCCCACCCAGGCATATATCTCGTTGAGTGATGCAAAGATGCTGGATGCACAGGCAGGCCTTGAAACCTCTATGGGCGCCACCCTGGCTGCCCTGTCAGGAATTAATAATATTTCCGGGCCCGGCATGCTCGATTTTGAAAGTTGTATCAGCCTTGAAAAACTGATCCTGGATAATGAAATCTGTGGTATGACCCAAAGGATGATTGCCGGTATCCAGCCCAAGGATGATTTTCCCAGTCTGCCGATTTTTCAGGAGTTATTAAAAGACCGTCATCTGCTCATTTTCAAACACACCCGTAAATATATCAAAGAGGAACATTATTTTCCCGGACCGGTAATAGACAGGGCAAACCTCTCCAGATGGCAGGAGGAGGGCGGATTAACCCTGATTGATAGAGCACAACTGGAGATAAAGAAAATACTGGCAAACCATCAGGATACTCCCCTATCCCGTGAAATCAAATCTGAACTGACCCAGCGTATGACCAGTGAAGCAAACAAATACAACATGCAAAAGCTGCCGGACATCAGCGAATGAAACAGATATTTAACTTCACAATAGATTCAATCAAACCGACCAGAGAAGAGGTTTTTCAATTTCAGGGTATCGCGGAAAACATGAATCCCGGCCCCAGGGTAATAGAATTGTTTAATCAAGCCCTGGAGATATTTTTTGATAATGCCATACCCATAGGCCTTTGCTCGGATATATCCGGCGATGAATTTTCAGCTGTCTATCTGGGGGAAGGTGAAAATTATGAAGACACTCCCCTTCCCGGGATTTATTCTCAGGCTGATTATTTAGCCCTATTCGCCTTAACTCTGGGAATGCCTGTGAGTCAGAAGATCGATTTGTTGTTTGAAGAGAAAGAGTTTGCCCTGGGTGCGATGTTGGATACTGTGGCATCTCAGTCCGCTGAGATTGCCATCACTATTGCTGAAAACAAGTTTCTAAGCTATCTTGCAAAAGAAAAAAACTATAGTACCGCCAACACCGCCATGCTCTACAGCCCCGGTTATTGCGGCTGGCATGTGAGTGGACAGCAGCAGCTATTTACATACCTTGAACCTGAAGAGATAGGCATTTCATTGAACCAAAGTTGCCTGATGGTGCCTTTAAAATCAGTTTCTGGTGTAATGGTGGCCGGCCAACATCACATTCACATTTTCAACAATAATTATCCATTCTGTTCTATATGTAAAAATAGAACATGCAAACAGAGGATACAAATGGTAAAAAACAAAGTCAGGGAGGCTTAAATGGAAGTATTGAAAGATATTTCAAATCATTTACAACAGGGGGATGATGAACAGGTCCTGGTATTGGTCAAAAAAGTGATCGAACAGGGGGTTCCGCCTACTGAAATACTAAACAATGGCTTGATTGCCGGCATGAATGTGGTGGGTGAAAAGTTCAAAGTTCATGAGATTTTTTTACCTGATGTTTTGCTGGCAGCCAAAGCCATGCTGGCTGGCATGGAAGAGTTAAAGCCTTTATTGATTCAAGAAGGAGTTCCCGCTCGAGGTAAAATTGTTATTGGCACCGTTCAGGGAGACCTGCACGATATTGGCAAAAACCTGGTAGCCATCATGCTTAAAGGGGCTGGTTTTGAGGTTTTCGACCTGGGGCATGATGTGGCGCCCGCCAGGTTTATAGAAACAGCAGTGACTGAAAACGCTGATATTATCGGTCTTTCCGCACTACTTACTACCACCATGCCCATGATGAAAGAGGTGGTCAACCTGCTCAAAGAACGGCAATTGCACAATAAGATCAAAATTGTCATTGGCGGCGCTCCTGTTACCGATGAGTTTGCCAGAGAGATCGGCGCTGACAAGTACAGTTATGACGCCAGCCATGCCGTTGAT
>CBFDCH010000268.1:0-4493 GCA_965603235.1 uncultured bacterium
AGACTTTCATGATCAAGGGCAGGGAAAGTATTATGGAAGCCATGATGTACTTTATTATGAAGTTTCCGGTTACCACCACCATCCGCTATTGTCGAAATATTGCCCGGGGCATTCTCTCAACCGTTAGAGAGAAAAAAATTGACCTGCTGATCATGGGTTGGCAGGGATCAAGGAAAAAATCGATTTACAAAATGGGCAGCAAGGTAGATCACCTGATTGAACGGTCGCCCTCCAATGTGATGGTGTTGAAGAATTTTGGCAACCAGCCCTTTAAGCGAATTTTAATCCCCTGGGGCGGCGCCCCTCACGGTGCTTTTGCCCTGGAAATCGCCAGTATCATTGGTCAGCGGGATAACAGCGAGATCGTGGTTTTTTCTGTAAATCCCGAAGAGAGAAAAGTAGATCTATCGGAGATTACCGGAATGTTTAAGGATAAACCCCAGGTTCAGGAACAAATAAAAACCAAAAGCGTTAAATCTCAGAATGTTACCGGTGCGATTTTAAAAGAGTCTGCGGATTATGATTTGGTGATTATCGGAACTACCCGTGATCCGGTATTAAAGCAGGTGACCCGTGATTCGGTTTCCCACAAGGTGGCCCGCAGATGTCAGAAACCATTGATCATGGTCAAATCATCCGGCAAATGGAAATCCTGGATCCGCCGCTGGATCTAGGGAAATCCTTGACTAACTTCATCCTTAAACTGACATTTTAATTTTAAAGGTTTTTCCCAGGCTTCAGAAAAAGGGGACAGGCGCCAAAAATACATTTAACAAATTTATGACAAATTTGTGATCACTGGAAGACTTTTATAATTGTCAATACTGCTATAATGGCAACATAGACAATAGCAGGAGAGACAATGATAAAAACAATATCGGGTCTTATTATATGCTGTCTGGTGGTTATACCGTTATATTCAACCAAAATTGTCCCTTTGCCCGGCCATTTAAAACCGTTCCGTATCCGGGTTGAGGGCAATCATTTTTATATCACCGAAGGGCCGAGGATTTTTATTTATTCTCTGGAAAATTTCAAATTAATAAAAACTTTTGGCAAAGCCGGGGAGGGTCCACAGGAATTCAAACTGCCGCCGGAATTTTCGACCAAACTCGATTTTGGTGATAATAAAATCCTGGTGAGCAGCGTGGGCAAGGTTTCATTTTTTACCAAAAACGCTGAATTTATTAAAGAACAAAGGGCACAATTCATGAATCTGATCAACATGCACCGCATGCTGGGCAACCATATCGTTGGAGAAAAACTTATGCAGGATCATGGTGTACGCTACATTGCCTTAAATCTCTATGATGGACAACTGAAAAAAATAAAGGAGATCCATCGATATAAATTCTACCTGCAGAGGAGCCAAAAGTTTAACCCTATCATCCGCGGCCTCTACCTGGCCAATTTTTATATCCAGGAGGAAAAAATTTTTGTGGGCGGTGAAATCAACAGCGGTACAATTTATGTATTCAATCAAGAGGGCGAAAGCATAAATTTGTTGAAGCCACCCTTGGCCAAGGTCAAATTTACCGCAAAAGACAAGCAGGGCTGGATAGATAGTTACATGTCAAATTCTGAATACAAGCAGCAATACAACCGCATAAAAAACCGCTTTAAGTACCCCAAATATTTTCCCATGTTCCAAAATTTTGTAGTGGCGGATGGAAGGATTTATATTCAAACTTTTAAAAGGGACGGCTATGACAAAAACAATGAATTTATCATTCTGGACCTGCGGGGTAAAATGTTGAAGCGGATCTGGCTGCCGCTGGCCGAGTACTTTGATTTTACTCCCAGCCCTTATACCATTAAAAACAACATCCTCTACCAGATTCTTGAAAATGAAGATTCTGAAGAATGGGAACTGCATGTCACCCAAATATCAAGCCATTGACTTTCAGGCTGCCCGCTATCAAAAAAAAGGGGCACCCAACCGGGTGCCCCTGAAATGAATATTTAAATACTATTTAGATTCGATTAGAACCGGTTTGCCGAATCCCAATTTGTTGAGGGATTTTAGCTGAGTCTTGGCATCGCCGACCACAATATAAATCATCTTGTCCGGATGGATATATTTTTGGGCCAGCTCTTTCACTTTGTCCAGGGTCATGTTCTGCGCCACAGCTTCATGCTTTTTAATATAGTCCACATCAAGACCGTAGTTGGCGATATTATCGAGCATACGCAGGAGAGCCCGCAGGGTTTCGAAGGCGCGGGTATAGGATTTAATCAAGGCATTCCGGGTGAATTCAAGGTCTTTTTCTGAAATTCCCTCGCGGTATTTGACCATTGAATCTCTAAAGATCTGGGTTGATTCCAAAGTGGTATTGGACTGAACGGAGGAGGAGGCCACATAAGTTCCAGTGGTTAAATTGCCCCTGAATCCGGCCCTGGCTCCATAGGTATATCCCTTTTCCTCTCTGAGAATCATATTGATAATCGAGTTAAAAGAACCGCCCAATCGGTAATTCATCACCACACAGGGGTAGTAATCAGGATGGTTATAAGGCAGGGCCAGGCTGCCAATGTTGATGACCGACTGTCTGGCTCCGGGCAGATCCACAAAGTAAACTTTTGATTTATCAATCTTGGCCGTTTCCTTGTGTTCTGGTATGGTTACCTCTTTGGCTGCCCATTTTTCCGCCAGCCCTTTGAATGTGTTTAAAACCTCTTCCTTGCTGAGACTACCCACGTAGCAGATATTGGTGAGGGAGGGGGTGAGATAATTATCATAATACCCCTTTACATCCTCGAGCGTGATCTTCTCAACCGTATCCTTGGTGCCACTGAGGGGCAGGCCGAATATATGATTATCGCCGTAGGTCAGTTTGCTAAAGAGATTGGCTGCCAGCACCCGTGCGTTTGACTTATTTCTATGAATCTGGGTGATGGTTTTCTCTTTCACCCGCTTAAATTCTTCTGCATCCCAGCGGGGAGAGAGGAGAATCTCTTCAACCAGACCATAAACCTCTTTGATCTTGGAGGAGAGGCAATTGACCTGCAGGGTAATACCTTCCCTGCCTGTATACATATAAATTCTTGCTCCCAACTCCTTGATGGCATCTTCCAGTTCTATCGGGGTTTTGGTTTTTGTCCCTTCCATCAGCATATCACTAACCAGGTTGGCCACACCGGCTTTATCAAATGTATCCAGTAATCCGCCGCCCTTAATGGTTATGGAGAACTGAGACAGGGGAAGTTCATTGTGCAGAATTCCATAAAACTTGATGCCGTTTGCCGATTTATCCTGCCACACTGACGGCAAGGCGATTTGTGGTTCTTTACCCTTGGCAGGTTCCACGCTTCTATCAAATGAGGATGTCACCTTTTCAACTTTGTATTCTTTGACACTCTCCTTTAATTGGGCAGCCGATACCACGGGATCTTTGGGGATTTCAAAAAGTTCGGCGCCTTCAACAATCAGATTGGCCTGGCCTTTGGGCACAAAACTGGTCATCACGTAGGGTTTGCCTTTGATATATTTGTTGTAAACCCTTAACACATCCTCTTTGGTAACAGCCTTCGTATTAGTGATATGCTTGGTAATGAAATCGGGGGATCCGGCGTACTCGTTGTACCGGGCCAGGGTAAATGATTTTCCCAGGATGCTGGAGATACGGTTATAAAAGCGGGTCTCTGTTGAGGCTTTAAAACTATCCAGGTCCTGCTGGGTAAATGATTCTTTTTCAAATTTTTCAAAAGCCGCAAAAATGCCATTTTTGACCTCGGTCAGGTTTTTGCCGGGAAATGTTCTGATGGTGATGGAAAATTCGCCGGTAATTTCTTGGGAGCCCTGGTAAGCGGATACCTGGGGTGCCAGTTTTTTCTCTTTAACAATCACTTTGTAAAGGGGTGATTTTTTACCGCTGGCAAACAATTGTCCCAGGAACCGCAGGGCATATGAGTCCGCAGAATATTGATTAATGGTGGGAAAAACGATGTTTAACTCCGGTGCTCTGGCCAATTTATCTTCATAGTAGGCTGATTTGATCTTTTCCAGGGTGACATGCTGGGGTTTGGGGTCCTGTAGTTTTTCTCCGGCTTTGATCTCGCCAAAATATTTTTCAATCCACTTCTTGGTCTGGGTTTTATCAAAATCTCCGGCTACAACCAGGGTGGCGTTGTTGGTACGATACCATTTCTGGTGGAATTTATGGACATCCTCCAGGGCAGCACCGGCCAGATCCTTCATAGAACCGATTACCTGCCAGTTGTAAGGATGTGCTGCCGGATATAACAATTTGCCTAAAATATAGTAGGTGTGGCCATAGGGACGGTTGTCAACCACCTGCCGTGTTTAATTCAACACCACGCCCAGCTGATTGATAAAGGCGTCTTTGGTAACCGTACTGCCTAAAAATACCAACCGGTCAGCTTCCATCCACAATACCATTTCCAGGGCATTCTTGGGTACTACTTCAAAATAGGTGGTGCCGTCATTACCGGTGCCGCCGTTTAAGGTGCCGCCGGCCCCCTGGATCTTTTTG
>CBFDCH010000269.1:0-4476 GCA_965603235.1 uncultured bacterium
CTTGATTTATATTTTCTTTCTTTTTTCGCAGTTGGAGATAGCCGAGACCCTGAATAAATAGTTCGTAAGCACCGGGGAGTGAGGTGGTGGCAGACGTTAGTAAAGTATGTGTTTCCTGTTCTAAAGGTATGGCCAGCATATTTGCTGTTTCGATGATTAGACCGTCCTGGATTGCCGATAGCTTTGTCTTATGATTTGAAAGTACGCTGCTTCTTATTTGTTTTTGGCTATGGGTGTCAGTCAGGTTCAGTGTGTGGGTTACGATATCCTGCTTGATGCTGGTTTTAATGGTTAATCCGAGGTTAATGCGGAAAGCTTCGCTGGCTTTCTTGATATTGCTGATTTTGTAGTATAACAGTTCATCGGTGGGTATTATCCATAATTTTCCATGAATTTTTGTGATTGTATTCAGCTTATTTATAATTCTTTGAGTGGTGCCCCTGCAGTACACCTCGTCTGAGAGATTATGTTCGGGATTAATTACCGGTATGATAACCAGGTGTTTTTCTACAGGGATTTTGGGGGGACCAAACCATTTTTTTACTGCCTCACGGCCAGGATTGGGTACCAGGATAAATAATAACAATAGAGCCACAATAACCACTGGTATAGTAAGTTTAGCCGGCCTGTTAAACAATGTCAGGCGCTTTTGTACTTTTTTATCGAAAGTGGCTGTTTCTCCGGAATCCATGTCCAGCTTCAACTGCTTGAGATCTATTAAAATTTCGGTTATCGAGCCATAGCGGTTTTTGACATCTTTTTCAAGGCATTTATTGATGATTCTTTCCATTCCCGGTGGGATTGAGGGGATTTTTTTTGAAATGGGATCTATTTCCTCACTTAAAATCGAATAAAACAATGACTCTATATAATCACCGCTGAAAGGTAATTCACCACTCAGTATTTCGTAAAGGACCACTCCCAGAGACCAAATATCTGTGCGGTGATCAATCTCTTCGCCGCTTATCTGTTCGGGCGACATATAATGACCGGTGCCCATGGTATATTTTTCTTTTGTTAATTTGTCCGCGCCTATTAATTTGGCCAGGCCAAAATCCATTATCTTTATGTGACCGTCCGTATTAAGGAGAATATTACCCGGTTTGATGTCACGGTGGATTATGTTTGCCTGATGGGCTTTCTCCAGCCCCCGGCAAATTTGGATCGCAACATTAATAATCTCTTTTACTTTTTTCTTCACGTCAGGGATTTCTCTAAATTGAGTCATCCTTTCCTTCAGACTTCCCCCATCCACAAATTCCATAACAAAGTAGTTTCTGCCTGAATATTCATCGTTTTCGTGGATGGTAATGATATTGGGGTGGTTGAGGGCAGCGATTGCCTGGGCTTCAAACTGAAACCTTTTTTTTGCGTTGGTATCCGCTCTCAGGTCTTTGGGTAGGAACTTCAGGACCACCTTACGCGGCAATTTAGTGTCATCGGCCAGATAAACCTCTCCCATGCCTCCTGCACCCAATTTTTGAAGGATTTTATAGTGGCCGATGAGTTCTCCCACCATTGTCAGGCTCCTTTCGGGTGTATTATGGTAAATCCTGCATGTTTCTTATAACAAACAGAACTTTTTTTTTCAATTATTATTTTTTTTTGCATCATCCGCCCCTTATTGTTCACTTCTTTGATAGGTTTCTTGCTTTTCTAATTTTAATTGGCGCGAGGATAAATAGGGGGATTATGTTTAGAAATATGGCAATCAGGCCCAGGGTGTAATACCCCACATTAACAATGGCGGTCAGTCCGAACAGGGATATACTGGCAGATACCAGCATGCATAAAACACATATGGTAATTCTGCGGCCATGTATAGTTTCAAAGATTCCCCTGCCCTTGGTCCAGGCAACCTCGAATCTTTTAATCACTCCGTATATTACGCCAACACCGGTGGAGATCAGGGCGAAGAAAAGAATTAAGGAATACAGTGCATACAACCAGGCTATGTTCAGTTTTTTGGTTACCGCATAAACAGGGAGGTTTTCACTATTTATGGCAGGGAAGAAACCCAATAACATGATACATACGATCACGAGCATGCCGCCATTCACCAAAAAACCAATGGAGGATGCTATTAAACTGCTTTTTCGGGTTTTTAGCGGTTCAGATACCGAAATAATCGGGGCCACCAGGATAGATTGAAACGCACCATAGATAAAAGCCATCCACAGGATGGTACCGATACCTGCGCTGGTGGTTTTGGCTTTGACCACCTTGATCATGTCACTGCCACCCAGTTTAATTCCTAAAACCACCACAATCAGCAAGGCAGATATGATAAAAACTGACATGGCTGTGGAGGCATTTCTCACCAGCCCAGCACCAAATATGGTTAAAAGTAAAAGGAAGATGGCAATCAAAACAACCGCTACCAGATAAGGGATATGCAGGGTCTTTTGGATCAGATCGGCGGCCCCGGCAATGGCAGCGCTGGCAGCCAGTATTGCTCCGTATAAATAAAATATTTCCCATAACACGGCAGGCACCTGATGATAGGGTTCAAACAATTTGGTTAACCAGCTTTTATAATCATGAACCTTGTATAACCGGGCAATCTCCAGGGCCAAATACACAGCAATGCTTGTGATCAACATGGCAAATAAACCGACCCATATGGCGTGCCAGCCAAATTTGACAAAATAACTGACTTCCTGCCTGCCAGTGGCAAAACCAGCACCCGCATGTGATCCGAACCATACGGCAGCCACACCTATTGCTGCCGGTAAAAAAATTTTTTTTCTTTTCATTTTTCCTCTAAAAGGTGATTTGTGACATCAAGCATTGCACAAATTATATCTTATATAAAAATTACTTTAAATAGTCCCGGACAACTGCGGATTTTTGTTTGACAAGAATTCCCGGGTCCCCCGGGCGATTGAACTTAAGATAATATCTTTTTTAATTTGTTAACAAAAAAGTTATTGTCTTCTTCCGAGGCAATGGTAACTCTCATCCCTTCGGGTGTTCCATAAGGATGGAGCGGCCTGATGATCACCCCTTCTTTGAGCAGCATCTCATTCAGTTCGAGAGTATCCATTTCCGGGACAAAAAATAAAAAATTGGTTTCTGAGGGGATCACCCGAATTTCCATCTCTTTTAATTGCCTGAATAGTTTTTCCTTATTTATTTTGTTAAGTCTGGCTGATTTGATTTTAAAATCATCGTTCTCCAGCGAAACCATTGCAGCCTTCTGAGCGACACTGGATACACTAAATGGGGATTTTACCAGATTTAAATAGGAAATGGTTTCCGGATTGGATATGGCATAACCCACCCTTAAACCGGCCAGGGCATATATTTTTGAGAATGTTCTTAAAACAATGACATTTTTTCTGCTCACCGCCAGATCAATACCATGTAAATACTCGTCCGGATTATTGACATACTCATGATATGCATTGTCAAGAACGATTAGTTTGTCCTCAGGCACCTTGTTGATGAAATCCAGTAATTTTTGTCTGGGCAACATGGTTCCGGTGGGATTATTTGGATTGGTAATAATAATAATCTTGGTGTTGGCATCAATGAGTTGATAAATCCGCTCCAGGTCAAAGCGATACTCTCCATCCATTTCCGCTTCAACATAGGCATCTTTTCCCTGCTTTTCGATGGTGGCAATTCTGTAAAAGGTGAATGTTTTCTCTGAGGTCAGCACTTTTTCCCCGGGTTTTAAAAAGGCAAGCATGATCATTTTGATAACCTCAACGAGCCCGGCTGCTGCAACGACATTCTCGAATTTTACCTGGTTGTATTCAGCTATCTTTTTCTTCAAGGAGTAACAGGATGAATCGGGATATAAGCCAGCCTGGTTTACCTCATTTTTAATGGCATCGGTTACGGTTTTGGGAAGCGGGAAGGGGTTTTCATTGGAATCCAATTTGATTACTTTTTGAAGATTATACTCCTTCTTTACATCTTCGAGATGTCTTCCCGGTCTATAGGGTTTTAGATCATCTATGTATGGATTTATTAATTTTTTCATCTTTTTTGGGGTCCTTTATTGATCTTAAATCATACCATTTATATTTGATATTTTCAAATTTTTTTTCGAAAAACAACTGTTTTATTGCCCGTTTTCCCGATATAACCATACAGGAAGATTGATTCCATGTTTTTTTTTATCTAAAATGGATTTATGGAAAACAACAATCCAATTTCAGGAGTCAGCAATGCTGCCAAAACCAGATTGTTATGGCAGCCGTCGGAAAAAAGAATCCAGGACACGAATATGGTCCGTTTTATGAACCATATCATGGAAAAATATAAATTGGATTTTAGCGAATATGAACATCTTTACCAGTGGTCCACACAAAATATTGCTGAATTTTGGGCCTCAATGTGGGATTTTGCCGGAATTATAAGCACAACACCCTATGATGAGGTGATTGATGACGTTAACAAAATGCCTGGAGCAAATTGGTTCTCTGGTACCAAGCTGAACTTTGCTGAAAATCTACTCCGTTTTCG
>CBFDCH010000270.1:0-4475 GCA_965603235.1 uncultured bacterium
ATCCAATCAAAAACTCATCGCCCAACCCTTCAATCAAATAAGGTGAGGATTGAATCAATTTGTTATTGTGATAGTAGTCATAAAAAATTGATCCCAGCGGATCAACAGCAATGATCTTTATGTTCGGATCTTTCTCTTTTAAATAGCTGCCCACACCACCGATGGTACCGCCGGTACCCATACCGGCCACAAAGTAGTCGATCTTGCCCTCCATTTGCTGCCAGATCTCCGGACCGGTGCTGTGATAATGAGCGTCATTATTTTCCCTGTTATTGTGCTGGTCCGGAAAATAACAATTGGGGGTGTCCTTTACAATTTGCGGTGTGATGTTATTGTAACTATTGGGCGCATCAGGGGGCAAGGTGCTGTCAACCAGGTGGATATCCACACCAAGGGCTGTTAACTGGTTAATCTTTTCCATACTGATACTGTCCCGCACGACCACTTTCAATTTATATCCTTTCTGAATCGCAACCATGGCCAGGCCCAGGGCCGTATTACCGGAGGAATTTTCAACAATTACCTGCCCGGGTTTTATACGGCCTTCCTTTTCAGCCTTCTCGATCATATACTTGGCAATGCGGTCCTTGATACTGCCCATTGGATTTAAAAATTCGAGTTTGGCATAGATCTCACAACCACAACCATCAGTCATTTTGTTCAATCGAACCAGCGGTGTATTGCCGCAGGCATCTAGTACGCTGTCAAAAACATTTTTAGTCATCATCCATCATCCTTTTTATAAAACTCAATTCTATATTAATTACGGAAGGCTGTAAAGAAGGTCTGATGTGCCGGCAATAATCCCCGGGGCAAACTAGGGTATTTTACCCTTTTTGATCCCTGATTTTTTATAAATCAGACGCATCACTTCAGTGGAGGTTTCTTCAATGGATTTGTGAGTTACATTGACAATTGACCACCCTTTTTTTCTATAAAGGTGAAGCCCGGCCAGGACCTCCCGCTTGATGTTGTCAGGATCGGTATAATCCCGCAGTTCCGCATCACGCAATTTTTGCTGCCGATCCATACGGATTAACTGAAGCCGGTTGGGATTAACCGTTAACGCCACTACTTTTTTATCATCAACTGTATCCAGTTCCCTGGGGTAAGGTTGATCGCTGATTATCGGGATATTGGCCACCTTCCAGCCCCGGTATGAGAGATATATACTGACCGGTGTTTTGGTGGTTCGTGAAACACCGACCAGGATGATCTCGGCTTTATTTACGGTAGATAGGCCCATACTGTCATCATGTTTTATGGTAAAATCGATGGCCTCTATACGGCTAAAATATTCACTGTCAAGTTGCCGAAAAAGGCCCGGTTTGGCCATGGGGGAAATTTCCAGCAAATCAGAAAAACGGCTTAAAACAGGCCCAAGAATATCTACGGTGGGGACTCCGTTCTGCCGGCCCAGGTTGGTGATATGCTGGCGGCCCCCGGGAGAGACCATGGTATAAATGATAATACCGTCCACTTTGACCACTCGATTCATCAATTCCTTTATATCATCATAGCTGCGAATATGGGGAACCTTCTCCAGCACAACCTTGGTGGTTTTAAACTGGCTCAAAGCGGCCTTGGCAACCCTGAGGCAGGTATCACCGGTGGCGTCAGATACGGCAAAGATATAGCGCATGCGCTCCGGGGATATACTCTGGGTCATATGAATATTTTAATGGCCGTCCATACGGAAGTCAAGATCTCTTTCAGATTGAGTTGCTGTAGACCAGCTGGTGATCTTTGACCACAACCTCCCCTGACTTTATCACCATATGAACCGGATTGATCCCCAGGTGATATGCCAGGTAACTATAATCGGGAATGTCCAAGAGCAGCAGGTCCATTTTTTTGCCGCCGGCAATGGACCCCACCTGCTGCTGCCGATTGATGGAATAGGCTGCATTTACGGTCACCGTATTAAAGGCCTCCTCAATGGTGAGTCCCATCTGGTAGATACCCAGCTGGAAAATAAATATCTGTGAGGATACCATGGAACTGCCTGGATTAAAATCACTACCCAGAACAGCGATACCATTCTGTTCAATAACCCGGCGAATGGGTGCGTACTCCCTCATTTTTAAAAAAAATGATACTCCCGGTAAAAAAATACAGGCAGTGTCAGAGGCAGAGATTAAACGGATCTCATCCTCTGTCATTGCTATCAAATGCTCTGCGGAAACCGCTTTTTTTTCAACTGCCAGCTGGGCCGCATTGTTGGAGGTAAATTCGTCGGCATGGATTTTTATTTTAAATCCGTGGTTCTGGGCCTGGTCTATGTAATATTCAGCGTCTTCATAGGAAAAATACCCCTCTTCGCAAAAAATATCCACAAACTCAGCCAGCTGCTTTTCCCTGACCTCCGGCATAACTTCGGCTGCCAGATACTCCAGAAATTCCCGATTACGTCCCAAGTACTCTTCCGGGATCTCATGCGCTCCCATAAAGGTAGGTACAATAGAAACCGGATGGATTGAATCCAATCCGCGTAAAACCTCCAATTGTTTTATTTCCGTTTCAGCATCCAGACCATAACCACTCTTGGCCTCGATAGTGGTGGTTCCTGCCAGCAGCATGCGGTCTAAACGCCACTCACTCTGGGCCACCAGATCCCGGTAATCAACCTGACGGGTTTTTCGTACCGTACCTTTTATACCACCGCCTTTACCGGCAATTTCCTGATAACTCACTCCCTGAAGTTTCAAACGAAATTCATCCTGGCGTGTACCGGCAAACGGCAGATGGGTATGGGGGTCAACCAACCCGGGGATAACGACGAAGGAAGAGCCGTCAATCACCTGGGCATCTGCCGCCAGCGTACACTGATTGTTAAAATCATCTTCAAAGCCTAAAAAGGTAATGGTCTCACCTGTGGCGCCCAACCAGACATTATGTGATGTGCGCAGTGAATTTAGATCACCGCCTCTGACAAGCAGATCATTGGCGGGATTGACCAATTCTTTAATATTCTTGACGAGCAGTGTTAACTCGATCATTTTTTATCTGTTATTCTGGGCCGTTGAAACGACGGCACATCCAGGATATCATCCACCGCCTCAGGATCACGAACCATGCTGGGCATGCTGCTCTCATTTACATACCCACCCAGATCTGTGGCAGCAGTCGTCTCTGCCTTCTTTTTGAAAGAATAGCCGGGATCCTCAACATTTCGGCTGAACAAATCTTCTCTTCTGGCTTTGGGCTGGGGAACCTCCGCTTGAATCCTGGGGCGAATCTTTTTGTCCAGTGATTTAAACCCGGTAGCAACAACCGTGACCCGCATAATATCACCCAGACTCTCATCATCCACAATGCCAAACTTAATTTTGGCTACCGGAGAGGCATTCTCCTTTACAAGATCAGCAACCTGGCCGATCTCCTTAAGACTCAGATTTGAAGAGGCAGTAATATTATAGAGTATGCCTGTGGCTCCATCAATGGATATATTATCCAATAATGGTGAATTTAAGGCTTTTCTGGCCGCCTCTTCGGCACGGTTTTCTCCCTTGGCCTCACCCGTTCCCATCAGGGTCATGCCTTTCTCAGCCATGGTAGCCTTAACATCTGCGAAATCAACATTCTGATAACCGGCATTATTGATGATATCTGATATTCCTCTGACCGCTTTAAGAAGAATCTGATCGACTTTCTTATAGGCCTCCTTGTAGGAAATATCGGCATTCTCGATCTCAAAGAGTTTCTGATTGGGAATGACTATCAAGGCATCCACACTATCCATCAGGGTTTTGATACCCTCCTCGGCCACCTGCGCCCGACACGTTCCTTCAAAATCAAAGGGCCTGGTAACAATGGCAACCGTTAAAATACCCATGGATATGGCATGATTGGCAATGACCTGAGACGCTCCGGTACCGGTGCCTCCGCCCATACCGGCTGTGATAAAGACCATGTTGGCACCATCCATAATCTCGATGATCGCTTCGGTGTTTTCCAGAGCAGCCTGCATACCAATTTCAGCATTTGATCCGGTTCCCAAACCCTTGGTGATTTTATCACCAATCTGAACAGTGAAGGCCGGCTCCTTTACGTTTGACAAATCCTGGGCATCCGTATTAATCGCGACAAATTCGACTCCGGACAGGCCCTCTTCAATCATCCGGTTGATGGCATTCCCGCCACCACCGCCAATACCAAGAACCTTTAATATGGCTCCCTTTTTCTTTCCCTTGGCGTAAGTGATTTTAATGTCCTCCTTCATGATAACCCCCTAAAAACCGATATAGTCTTTTATTTTTTGTAAGAAACCAACAGGCTGATTCTTAATAACGCCCTTGTCTTTCATATCCATCAAGCCATACTTCAGCAAACCAATGGAGCTGGCAAATTCCGGTGTATTCACCTTGTCAATGAGACCGCCCGCGCCGAAAGGTTTTCCAATACGAACCGGGGCGGAAAAAATGTCATCCGCGATCTCGATTAATCCTCCCAACTCCGCTGAACCACCGGTGATC
>CBFDCH010000271.1:0-4446 GCA_965603235.1 uncultured bacterium
CCTACCCCCTGACAGATATAAAAGAAATTAACCATCGTTTGGATGGAGTGGATGAATTTTGCCAACATCTGATCGCCAGGTCTGAAAGCCGGCGGATCCTTAAACAGTTTGGGGATTTTGCCAAACTAAACTCCCGGATTGCTCTTAATATTGCGCTGCCCAGCCACCTGCAAAAACTTAAAGCTATTCTGGAAGATATTCCTGACTTAAAAAAGGAATTAAAGATACTCAACAGCAAGATTATCAAAACAATTTATAAAAACCTGGATCCTCTCAATCCGGTAATAGATCTCATAAACCGATCCATTGCGGATGATCCAGGTAATAATTTCAAAGACGGTTATATAATAAAACAAGGGTATAACCAGGAATTGGACGAACTACGTTCAATTGCCAGAAACGCAAAAGAGATTATATCCGCCATGGAAACTGAAGAAAAGGAAAAAACAAGAATCCCTTCACTAAAAATCAAATACAACAAGGTGTTCGGTTACTTTATCGAAGTGACCAAAACCCATTTAAATATGGTGCCGGATCATTACATTCGCAAGCAAACACTGGTCAATGCGGAACGGTTCATAACCGATGTTTTAAAAGAATTGGAAGATAAAATATTAAAGGCTGAAGAGCGGATCATTCATCTCGAAAAACAACTATTTCAAGAAGTGCTGAACGTTATTCAACACTCTCTTAACCAGCTAAATTTGAATGCTGAGGGAGTGTCGCAACTGGATGTTCTGGCTGCTGGAGGTGAATTGGCCCAGAGTCGCAATTATATCCGCCCCCGCATAACCAATGGTAGCGAGATCGAGATAAAGGAGGGGCGCCATCCGGTGGTAGAGGTAAATTCAGACAAAGGATTTATCCCCAATGACGCCTATATATCATCGAAATCTGACCAGATCCTAATCATTACCGGACCAAATATGGGCGGTAAATCCACCTTTTTGCGTCAGAATGCCCTTATGGTAATCCTGGCCCAATGCGGCTACTTTATTCCCGCAGAGAAGGCCATCATCGGGATTTGTGACCGGATATTTACCCGGATTGGGGCTTCGGACTCACTCATTGAAGGAAAATCCACCTTTCTGGTAGAAATGATTGAAACATCAATTATTCTAAATAACGCTACCGATAGATCGCTCATTTTACTGGATGAGATCGGCAGGGGCACTTCAACATTTGACGGACTCTCTATTGCCTGGGCAGTTGTTGAATTTTTGCACTCCCTGAATGTAAAACCAAAAACCCTGTTTGCCACTCATTACCATGAACTGACAGAACTTGCCGAAATGTTAGTCCGGGTGAGAAACCTCCATATCACAGTAAGAGAGTGGCAGGATAATATCGTTTTTCTCCATAAAATTGTAAAAGGAGCCACTGATCAAAGTTTTGGCATCCATGTGGCTAAAATTGCCGGTATCCCCGGTTCAGTCATTGAACGGGCCAAGGATATCCTGCTCAATCTGGAAAAGAAAGAGCTCAACCGCCTGGTAAAAGAACGAATCACCGGCAAACTTCAAACCGTTCCCCAAAATCAAAAAAGTCTTTTCCCTGAAGACGCTGAGTTAAAAATATGGGATGAGATTCGCGATCGATTACAGGAGATCGACATAACCAGCCTCACCCCGCTGGAAGCGCTCAACGTTTTGCATTATCTAAAGGTAAAAAGCGAAAATCTTCAATAATTGATCGATTAATATCTATAGTGATCCGGTTTAAAGGGCCCCTCAACAGGATATCCGATATATTCAGCTTGTTCCTTACTCATGCGGGTTAAATGTGATCCCAACCGGTCAAGATGGAGGCGGGCCACTTCTTCATCCAATTTTTTTGGCAGGGTGTATACCTTATTCTCAAAGTCACTCTTAAGCAATTCAATTTGTGCCAGGCATTGATTGGTGAAACTACTGCTCATTACAAAGCTGGGGTGGCCAGTCGCACAACCAAGATTTACCAGACGGCCCTCTGCCAGAACAACGATAGACCTGCCTGACTTCAACGTCCAGCGATCCACCTGGGGTTTAACTTCCTGTCTGACACAAAAATCATTATCCTCCAGGTAGGTCATCTCGATTTCACTGTCAAAATGACCGATGTTACATACAATTGCACCTTCCTTCATCTTTTCCATATGCTCACCCTTTAACACATGGTAGTTGCCGGTGGCTGTGACAAATATATCCGCTATTGCGACCACATCCTCCACCGTTACCACGGAAAAACCTTCCATGGCCGCCTGCAGGGCACAGATTGGATCAATTTCAGTTACCAAAACCTGAGCGCCGTATCCTCTCATCGATTGAGCACAGCCCTTACCCACATCGCCATAACCGCAGACAACTACCTTTTTGCCTGCCAGCATAATGTCTGTGGCCCGCTTGATACCATCTGCCAGGGATTCGCGGCAGCCGTAAAGATTATCAAATTTTGACTTGGTGACAGAGTCGTTTACATTGATGGCCGGAAAGAGAAGTTTGCCTTCATTGGCCAGTTGATACAGGCGGTGAACACCAGTGGTGGTTTCTTCTGACACGCCCCTTATTTTCTCCGCCATTAAAGTCCAACGCCGGTTATCTGTTTGATATCCAGCCTTTATTCTATCCATTAGAATTTGGAATTCTTTCACTTCATACTTTTTTTCCAAAAGAGCGGGATCCGCTTCCACTTTTACTCCCTCATGAATAAACAGAGTCGCATCGCCACCATCATCCACAATCAGGTCCGGTCCGGATCCGTCCGGCCAGGTAAGAGCCATTTCAAGGCACCACCAATACTCTTCCAGGGTTTCACCCTTCCAGGCAAATATCGCTGCTTTACCCGCCTTGGCAATCGCGGCTGCTGCATGATCCTGAGTGGAAAAAATATTACATGAGGACCAGCGAACATCAGCTCCAAGTTCCAACAAAGTCTCAATTAACATGGCGGTTTGAATGGTCATATGCAGGCTTCCGATAACTTTTAATCCCTGCAACGGCTTTTGGGGGCCATACTTTTCCCTGACTGCCATTAAGCCGGGCATTTCCAATTCCGCCAGATCCATTTCCTTCCGCCCCCACTCGGCCAAAGTTATGTCTGCAATTTTGTTAGTAAGAGATAAATCAAGTTCCAATGGTTTCATTGTATCCTCCTTTTTTATTTTTCTTTTACCCTTTTATTGCCACAATAATAAAACCCTGCAAACCCTGCTTTAGATCAAAGAGTTCCATACTTTTAAATACAAAACCACTTTGCTTCAGCCAATCTGCAAGTTCACTTCTTGAAAAACCAAGCCAGCGATCACCAAACTTGCCCCTCATACTTTCCAATTGATGTTTAAGCAGGTCCACAATAATAAACATTCCCTCTGACTTGAGAATGCGGTTAACCTCGCTCAGGGCATTCAGCGGGGAGGCCAGGTGGTGCAGCACCATGTTGATCACGGCTACATCCGCCTCTTCATTTTTCATGGGCAGATGTTCTATCGCTCCAATGCGCAAGTCAACATTTCCCCCTTCCTGCACAAAACGGAACCTGGCTTGATCAAGCATTTTGGGAGATTTTTCAACTCCAATCGTAAAGTTGGATCTTTTTGCCAGCAAGAGGAGTAAATCGCCGGTGCCGCATCCCAGATCAACCACAACTTTTCCCTCGGGAATAATGGCCAAAATGAGCGCATGAAGATTATAATCTCCAATGATTTCCCGTTTTAATCCTTCCCAATCCTCGGCAATAGAATCAAAAAATCGTGTGGTGGCCATGGACCGCTCTTCGACAACCTGGCGGGCCCGCTTCAGATCAACAAGGAATTGGTTATCCTGCTGAAACAAATATTTTATACTCTGAATATATTGATGGCCATCACCTTCAGTCATAACTGAATAAAAGGTCCAGGTCCCATTGCGCCGGGAACAGACCAGGCCACTATCAGCCAGGATTTTCAGGTGCCTGGAAATACGGGGCTGGCCCATGTGTAAAATGGCTACCACTTCATTGACATTTAATTCGTGGTTTAAAAACAGATTTAATAGGCGCATGCGGGTTTCATCTGCCAGGGCTTTAAAGTTTTGTACCACATCCATATTAATTAATATATCAAGATATTGTAATATTGTCAACTTTTTTTTTACTTTTTGTGAAATTTTGTTAAATATACGGCAAAATTTGAAAAAACGAGAGAGATCAGGTAAAATTACCAGGTATAAGGGTTAACGCATCTCTTGTCTGAAAGAACAGAAACCTCAGCAACGATTTCCATCTGCGGCAAGGACTTTGTCTCCTTATCAGCTGACATTCTGAAAAAAAAAAAGTCCTTCTCCTTCAAAGCATTCGGCTCCTCCATGTGGCCCTTTATCAAGCAGGGAGATATTCTTCTTGTTGAAGCGGTTGACTCCGCCACAATAAAGATTGGTGATGTTGTTTTTGTCCGGATGAGTGAGTCCAAAATTATCGTACACCGGATTATTT
>CBFDCH010000272.1:0-4437 GCA_965603235.1 uncultured bacterium
AGTATCCTCTGGTATCCCTGGTTGTATCTGGCGGTCATACCACAATTTTTTTACAAAACTCTAAATTTTCTACCCATCTTATCTCCAGAACCCGCGATGATGCCTGTGGAGAGGTTTTCGACAAGGTAGCGAAATACTTTGGGTATCCCTATCCGGGCGGCCCAATTTTGGATCAACTTTATCCGGGCGGGGATCCGGAAAAATTTTCCTTCACCTTTCCCCGTATGAGTGACGGTTCAAACGATTTTTCCTTTTCCGGATATAAAACAGCAGTGCTGCGCTATGCTCAATCGCACCAAATTCAAAAAGAAAGCCAGGAATTGAAGGATTTGTGCGCCTCTTTTTTACACTCTGTGGTTGACTATTTATTGCTGAAATTGGTTGCTGCAGCTGATACATATAAGGCCAAATCTGTGGTTGTGGCCGGAGGTGTGAGCCGCAATTCCCTGTTGCGAGAGAAGTGTAAAAGTTCCTTCTCGAAAAAGGGGCTTCCCCTATTCATGCCGGATGTTTCCCATTGTACTGACAACGCTGCCATGGTAGCTTGGCTGGGATATGAAAAATATGTGGCTTTTCCCCATCTGGACTATTTTGACACCCAATTGGAAACCTTTTCCCGCGCATCTTACCCTCCGGTGAAAACTGGCGATGGTGAGACATAGAGTTAAAGAATGATAAAAGAGCATAACAAACCTTTAATCGTTTTTCTATTTATTCTCTCTGGTATCGTTTCCTTAATTTATCAGGTTGTCTGGCTTAAAATGTTAACTTTGGTTTTTGGCAACACCGTATGGGCTGTTAGTACCTTGCTTACGGTTTTCATGGCCGGATTGGCTTTGGGCAGCTGGATCTTTGGCAGGGTGGCTGATTTATCAGCTTCGCCCCTGCGGATATATGGATTTATTGAAGGAATTATTGGCATATTCGGTCTATTAACGCCCCTTCTGTTTAAACATGTGGTCATTCTTTACCGCCCCCTCTATTTACTGTCCGGAGGGGATAATTTTTTATTGGGTTTGTTTAAGTTTGTTTTGGGATTTTTAATTTTAATAATTCCCACGTTTTTAATGGGCGGGACATTGCCTCTACTGGCCAAACATTTTAGTAAAAGTTTTCGCCGGGCCAGCAAAGATATTGGTTTTTTATATACTGTCAATACCTTGGGAGCGGTCATCGGTGTTTTTATCAGTGGATTTTTTATGATCCCCTTCCTTGGATTGCGCTTAAGTATAGTGGCGGCAGCAACGCTCAATTTTTTAATCCTATTGGTAATCATACCAATGACATCAGGTGAAAAGTCAAAAGTTAATATAGCAAAAATTGTAATTCGCAAATCAGATAGGATTAAAACCGAAGCAATTTTGTGGATCTTTTTTGGCTGTGGATTTGCAGCTCTAGCTTATGAGGTGTTGTGGAACCGTATTCTGGTACTTACCGTTGGTACAAATGTTTACGCCTATTCAGTGATATTGGTCGTCTATTTGCTGGGAGTGACCCTGGGTTCCGCCGTGATGAGCAGCATGGCGGATAAGCTGAAGCAGCCCGGTTTGTGGCTCGGTCTGGTACAAATAACCATTGGATTGTATATTGTGGTTCAAATAAAACTTTTTGGTTTAATGCCGGATTTAATTTTTAGTATCAGATCCGTTCTGACTGGGGCTTCCTATTCATATTATATCTTCACAATGATATTCGCCCTGTTTTTGATTTTATTTCTGCCCACATTTCTATTTGGAGCCAGTTTTCCTCTGGCGGTTCGATTATTTTTAAAATCTGAAAAGAATTTGGGACGGGAGACCGGCATCCTCTATTCGTTTAATACCATGGGTACTATTCTGGGTTCCTTTGCTGCCGGTTTTGTTATCCTTCCATTGATTGGAGCTCAGCGGGGAATAATTCTCATGGCCCTGCTGAACCTTGGCCTGGGTATCTACCTATTAATGAGAGTAAAGGGCAAGGTATTAAGCAAAGCAGGTATTGCAGCCGTAACAGTGCTTCTGTTTATTGCGGGCAACTTATTTCTGCTGCAAAAAGACGAAGTGATATTAAAGGGGAGTGTTTTTCAAAGCACCAAATCAAAGAAAAAGAAAATCATAAATTATTCTGAAGATATATATGCTACGGTGACTGTTGAGGATATCGAGGAGGGACAGGGCAATTGGCGTCGTCTATCTTTAAACGGGGTTGATGTGGCTGGAACGTCAAGTGAGATGTTTACCATCCAAAAATTACAGGGACACCTGCCTTTGCTTCTACACGGCAGTGCCCGTTCAGTACTGCATATTGGCTTCGGCAGTGGTGGCACTGCCTGGTCTGTTTCCTGTCATCCGGTAAAAAATATCACCATTGCTGAAATCAGTCAGAGCATCATTGACAAATCCTCGCAATATTTTCACCATGTGAATCATAATGTGTTGCAAGATCCCCGGTTGAAAATTCATATAACAGATGGACGAAACTTTGTCCTTGCTTCCAGAGAAACCTTTGATGTAATTTTATCCGATTCGATCCATCCCCGATACAGCGGCAATGGCAGCCTTTATACTTATGATTATTACCGGTTATTAAAAAAGAGACTGAATCCTGGCGGTGTCGTATCCATGTGGCTGCCATTTTATGGCCTCACAGTGGAAAATTTTAAAATGATTGTCAAATCGTTTTATCGGGTTTTTCCCAATACTTCGATCTGGTTCGTTAATTCCACCCTTAATACTTACGTGATTGTGGTGGGAAAAGAGGGAGATGAAGGGATAAACTTTTCCCAAATCGAAAAAACGTTGAAAATTTCCAAGGTTTTTGATGATTTGAAGGAGATTGGTGCTGAAACGCCATTTAAGATTCTCGATTATTTCATGTTTGCCAATGAAGCGGTTGCAGGTTTTGTGGGAGATGTACCCCTGCATACAGACAATAATATGGCAGTGGAATATTTTTCCAGTAGATCCTTGAAGGATTATATTTATACAGTCGCCAATTTTAATACTCTGGTGAAACACCGCACCAGTGTTTGGCCACTACTGGTGGATGTTGAACAATCGGCCATTCCTGCTGATGAGATAAAAAATCATTTGAGCCGGTATGAAAAGGCAACCTATTTAAACCTGATGGGACAGTACTACTTTCAGGTAAAGCAGAGGAAGCTGGCCTTTCAGCTCTTTGAGAGAATTCGTCAGATAAATCCTGAGGACCTTGAGCCGGTAGAATATTTTGGCTCTACTTATCAAAAACCTTTTTTGAAAAAAGCGGATTTGGATTTTTAATCGTTCCTTCAAAAGCCTTATCCATGAGGTGTTAAAGAGTAAAATAGTTATGATATAATTAGGCAATGTCCATCCACTCATTTGGCTTTGTTTACTTTGTCCTTGCCGTGGTATTGACCTATTACATAATTCCTGCCAAGTACAGATGGGGGGTCCTTCTGCTCGCCAGTTACATTTTTTATGCCACCTGGAAACCTTTTTATTTGGTTTATCTGGCAGCACCGACCCTGGTGGTATACTTTTATGCTATAAGAATCGGTCGACAGCCTGTTAGGGCGGTGAAAAAATTATTGCTGATAATAGCCATTGCAGCACCTCTTATTTTATTATTCACCTTTAAATACCTCAATTTGTTTGTCAGCACCTTTGGAGGGTTTTGGGGAGCTGATCCTGGAAAAACCCTAAAACTACTCATACCGGTCGGCATCTCTTTTTTCACCTTTCGTTTAATTTCCTATGCCGTTGATGTTTTTCAGGGTAAGATTGGGACGGAAAGGAATTTAGGGATTTTTGCCCTCCACGTCTCTTTTTTTCCACAGCTCCTGGCTGGACCCATTGAGCGGGCAGGTAATTTTCTGCCTCAGTTGAAAAAAAAAATCCCTTTGAATCTGACTCAGATTATTTCCGGTTTAAAGTTGGTCCTGTGGGGCGTGTTTAAAAAAATTGTAGTGGCTGATCGATTGGGTATGTTTGTGGACCAGGTATTCAGTGATCCCAATCAATATGCTGGGATCGCGTTGTTGTTTGGTGTTTATTTTTACTCTTTCCAGATTTATTGTGACTTTTCCGGTTATTCTGATATTGCTATTGGGTTATCAAGGATTTTTGGGCTAAAAGCAATGGATAATTTTAAGTATCCCTACTACAGCCAAAATTTAACCCAATTCTGGAACCGCTGGCATATCTCACTATCAACCTGGTTGCGCGACTACCTGTTTTTACCCATGGCATACGCCATTCTAAAGTTGGTAAAGAGAGAAAAAGTTTTAAGTATAAGAATTGAAGAGTGGGCCTATGCGGGGGGCATTGCCATAACTATGTTTTTGGGAGGCCTCTGGCATGGGGCCAGCTGGACTTTTGTGATTTGGGGAATGGTTCATGGAGTTTATCTGGCGTTTGCCCAATTGAGTAAAAAAATAAAAAAACGGATGATTCGCAGCCTGGGCTTTAAGAAACT
>CBFDCH010000273.1:0-4429 GCA_965603235.1 uncultured bacterium
ATTTGGAGTTCTCTACTAATTACTGAGATCCCCCCGCCTGACGGCACCCCCCTTAATAAGGGGGGTAAAGTGGATCTGGCCATGACAGCCTAAATGAAAAATTACATTTGTCGTGCCTTTTGCCTCGGGTAAGGTAGACGCGGTGCGTCTTCCCTTATTTCCACTTGGTCGGTTTGTATACCTCGGGAAAGGTAGGCGCAGTGCGCCCTCCCGAATTTACCCCTTGGCATCACATTAGTGATGCTTGGGTAAATTGGGGACAGGCGCCAAGAATATTTTTTCAATTATAAAGATCTGATCTCTGTATTATTATGAAACCCAAGCAAAAAAAAATCAGTATAATAATCCAGAGGGCTAAGGAGATAAATTATATGAAAGCAAATATTGGGAAAATAGGAATTCTGTTAGTAATATTTGGATTGTTGTTTTCAAACCTACTCTGTGCTCAGGATAAGACCTTTTCCATTGAACCCTGGGAGGCAAGAATCAACAAACGGCAACCGCCTGAAAAAATCCTTGATGCCATTGGTGCCAGGCCTGGAATGGTAATTGGAGAAGTGGGCGCAGGAAGCGGGCGGATGACCCTTTGGCTGGCCCAGCGGGTGGGCAAAAAGGGGTCGATTTACGCCAACGATATTAACCGAAAAAGCCTCCAGAAATTAAAAGCAAGATGCAGGAGAGAAGGATTTAACAATGTCAGAACAATTGCGGGAGAGATTTCAGATCCCCGGCTCCCGGTTAATACTTTTGATATGGTGTTTTTGATAAATGTTTACCATCACCTGGACAGCCCAGTTCCATTAATCAAGAAAATACTTCCCAGTTTGAAACTGAGGGGGTACTTGGCGATTGTTGAATGTGATCCTGATAAAGTGAATTGGGGAAAAGAGGAAGGGTGCAATAGTAAAACTGATATGATCCGGGAATTAGGAGAAGCCGGTTTTAAAGTGGTAAAAATAATCACCTTTTTAAATGAAGACAATATCTATATTGCCAAAGCCATGAATAAGCTTCCTTAGTTTCATAAACCTGCCAGGCGTCCAAAGTGTGGGAGACGGTGCGAGACTTTTTGACTCTATTACCAAACGGCTAGATATATGAAAAAAAATGATATTTTAGGTGAAAATTTCAGAATTGTGGTGTTTAATTGATGATAGGATAACTATATATTAATATTAAAACTTCAGGGGGTATAGAACTGTGGCAAACAAAAGATTGTTTTTAATCCTAACTTTATCGTTGGTATTAATTTGTTTTAGTTGTAAAAAAATGGACCAGTCCAATGAAGCGGAGGAACCTTCACAAGGTGAGCGATTCATTGAACATGTAATCGGCAGTAATTTTAATGGTGCCGTTCATGTCCATGCAGTGGATATGGATAAGGATGGCGACATGGATGTGTTGGGGGCCTCTTTTAGGGGAAATACTGTTGCCTGGTGGGAAAATACCGGCAATGGGGGATTTGAAAAAAAAATCATAGCCAATGCAGGCGGAGCCAGGGTGGTTTATGCCATTGATATGGATAATGATAAAGATTTGGATGTAATCGGTGCTGCATTCAACGGGAACAGTATTTATTGGTGGGAAAATGACGGTAATCAAAATTATACTGAACATTCCGTCACAAATACTTTAAAGGGAGCCAATTATGTTAATGCTTCCGATATGGATAATGACGGGGATATGGATATCATTGGCGCAAACTGGGATTTCAACGAAGGGCATGCTGATTCCATTGTCTGGTGGGAAAATGATAGTAATCAGAATTTTACTGAACATACGATCTCAAACAATCTTGACCGCATTTCCTGTGTATATCCTGATGATATTGATTCTGATGGAGATGTGGATTTGGTCGCTGCTGTTTATGGAGATGAGAAAGTTCTACTTTTTGAAAACAATGGCAGTCAGAGTTTTATCGAACATACGGTCTCCAGTTTTGCAGGGGCTCATTGGATTCATACGATTGATATGGACAATGATGGCGATATAGATATCGTGGGTGGAGGGTTGATCGGCAGAGTCATCTGGTGGGAAAACAAGGGTGTCAGGGATTTTGTGGATCACAGTGTGTCCGGTTCATTGTCTTCAATAGCATTGGTTTTTGTGACCGATATGGATAATGATGGAGATATTGATATTCTGAGCGCATCAGAATCCAATAATATGATTAATTGGTATGAAAATGACGGCAATCAGGTCTTTTCCAGAATTGATGTTTCAAACTCATTCAGAAATGCGATATGTGTATATGCTGCAGATATGGATGGGGATGGAGACATGGATATATTGGGTGCTTCATATGATGACAACAAAATCTCCTGGTGGGAGGATACATCCAAATAATTGCATTGGGGGGACAGTGCTCGATTTTTTTTAAACTCAACCTGATTATTTTTCACCAAACGACACGATATATGAAAAAAAGTCGATTTATCTTCTGTGATATTATTGGCTGCTGATAAATTTATGAAATCAACCTTTTTACTGAATCTATTGCTTCGTTTATTTTTGAAGTCCGGATGCCCAGAAAGGGGAGAGACATTTGATTTTTATGCAATTCATTTTCCAGTGCCTCAATAAATAATCCTTTACCCTCTACTTCCTGGTTGCATATTGAAGTTGTGTCCACACCGCAGCTGGGAGAGCGGTTGATGCCCACAATCCCCAGAACTTCAAAATTGAATTTTTTGTATTCCAGGACTTGAAAAATAACTTGTTGCACCAGCTCTTTCATCTTACATTTTGCTGGTTCGGTTAACATCATATTTCTAATCCTGGTGTTTTCTTCCACAACCGGGGAGTTGCTCCCACGGATATTTCCCCGGTCCAAACCAAGGCAAATCAATTCGGGGCATGGCATCTGTACGATTCCCACACCGTTTCCTGCCAGCATGGTCATTATATCTTCTAATGTACCAGGATAGTCTGCAGTTCCATCTGAGATGGAGTTCTGATTCTGAATGCAATGGGCAATAAATATTACCTTTTTTCCCCTTGAGTCATTAAACATGAATCGCCTTTATCCTTAAAAGTAAATTACTTCCTCAATCTGCGATAAATGACGGCCAGGAAATTAATTTTTGGAACCTCTTGCATATACTTTCGGTATTGATCACCAAATTTCTCCAATCCCTCGCGGTCAGCATCTCTAATATCAAAACAGATAAGAATGATGGCTGGAATGCCCAGAACAATAACCAGCCAGTGTTGAGAAAGAAGCATGAGTGCCACATTCAATAAGGGACCGGCTAGATATTGGGGGTGCCGGATTATCCCATATAGACTGCTGGTAACCAGCTTTTGTGTCCGGATATAACTTTTTCCTTTCTGCACATCTCCCCTCCTTTTAAAAAGGAATATCGGGCCAATACCAAAAAGGAGAGAAATCAGCCATATGATATATCCAAATATGCGGAGGATAAAAATCCCCTCAACGGCATAAAAGAAAATTAAAACAAACTGGCTGATGGTAAAAATTCCTGCTATTGATGAATTGATGTGTTTCTTCCACAGTTCGGTTTTCTTAAAGAATATTTACTACCCACTTTATATCGGTTTGGTCAAAAATTTACAAGACCCAAATATAAATAGGGGGCGGTGTCCCTAAAGGGATTTCCTCCCTGCGGTCGGTCACAAGACTTTTTGACTTTTTTTGAAATCAAATGGAGTTACATTCACCAAACGACACGGAAAATGAAAAAAAAAACGACAGAATAGTGAATAATTTGAAAATTGGGATTTAGGTATATAGGGCCTTTCCGCGATCGGTTTATGACATCTTAAATGAAAAATTAAACTAGCGTAGAATGGCATTTAAAATCACAAAAATACCCCTACTTTAAAACAAAAATTGTTGATGTGAGTTATGAATAAAGAGATGATGAGATTTATATTCAAAGGAAGGATTAATATCTATACCATGTCATATTTTTTCATTTTCCGCCAGAGAGTAGTACGGTCCATATTTAATATTTCTGCAGCCTTCTGTTGATTCCATCGAGCTTCTTTTAATGCGCTGAGTATCTCCTTTTTTATCTCTGATTGTATCATGGTCTTCATTTTGGTATTACTGGAATGTTTTCTTAAGTATTCGGGTAAATGGTGGGATTGAATCATACCTTTACTGCAGAATATGAAGGAGTGCTCCATTATATTTCGCAGTTCCCGAACGTTGCCGGGGAAGGAATGGTTCATCAGGAGTTTTAATGCTGCATCTGAAATTCCACTAATACTTTTCCCATTTATCATGTTCAACTGATCGATAAAAAAATCAATAAATAAGGGGATATCATTTTTACGATCTCTTATGGCGGGGATTTTAATAGTAACAATATTCAATCTATAGAATAAATCTTCCCTGAATTGTTCTTCTTGCACCAGCTGGTAAAGATCTTTATTACTGGCAGCCAGTATTCTGATATCAACT
>CBFDCH010000274.1:0-4423 GCA_965603235.1 uncultured bacterium
AGTAACGAGAATTCCGGGCCTCTCGACCGGATTTTCCCAGCCGTTGATTTCTTACCACTGTCCAAAGATGAATCAATAATATACTCTACATCCATCCATACTGAACCAAGATTGCCTACCTGCAATGTGGTGATTCCCTCACTCTTTGCCCAATTGAGCAAACGAATATCATCGGGGCTGGAACGATTGATATCAAATATAATACATCGACATCCTGAATCTTTAATTAATTTCTCTTTTATAGAGGGGATCAAGGTAAATCCTTTCTCGATAAGCAATTTCTTGCCGGTTTTATCCCCATTTATCAGGAATTGCACGGGCCCATATTGCTTAAGCGATAATCCCAGAATCAGGCAACGGTATAAACGATGACTGCCCAGGGTTGGCGAGATTTCAGTACGGAATAAAAACATATTAGCCTAGAACGTCTTTTATCCGTTCCATAGCATAATCAATTTCCTCTCTCTTAATAATTAATGGTGGTGCGAAACGGATAATCCAATCATGGGTCTCCTTGCAGAGCAATCCCAGTTCTTTCAGCTTTGAAGTATATTGACGGGCTTTGCCGGCTGATTCCTTGAGCACAACTCCGATGAATAATCCTTTTCCTCTAACTTTTTCAATTTTGGGCGAATCCATTGCCAGAAGTTGATCTTTGAAATATTTTCCCAATTCAAGAGAATTTTCAACCATTTTCTCTTCCAATAATACATCAATGGCAGTGGTGGCAATGGCACAAGCCAGAGGATTGCCGCCAAAGGTTGAGCCATGACTTCCCGGCTCAAAAACACCAAGAATCTCCTTATTTGCTGCCACTGCACTTACAGGAAAAACACCTCCTCCCAGTGCTTTTCCCATGATTATTATATCCGGAGTTATGCCTTCATGCATGTAACAAAAAAGTTTACCCGTTCTACCAAAGCCGGTTTGTATCTCATCCACAGCCAATAAAATACGGTTCTCCTTGGCAATTTCAGCAAGCGTTTTTAAATATCCATCATCTGGAACCACAACTCCGGCTTCACCCTGAATCGGCTCCACCAGAATACCCACAGTGTTTTTGCTTACCGCGTTTTTCACTGCCTCAATATCATTATACGGTACAATTTTAAAACCAGGAGTAAATGGACCATAATCATCTGCTGCCACTGGATCTGTTGAAAAAGAGACTATAGTGGTTGTGCGCCCGTGGAAATTTTCGTCAAAAACAATTATTTCAGCCTTGTTTTTTTCAACTCCTTTTACCCTGTACCCCCATTTTCGCATGGTTTTAAGAGCTGTCTCTACAGCCTCGGCTCCAGTATTCATTGGTAATATCATTTCTTTTCCAGTTACATCAGCCAATTTCTTAGCAAAAAGGGGCCATTTGTTATTAAAAAACGCCCGTGAGGTCAAAGTCAGTTCATCTGCCTGATCTTTAAGAGTAGCAATAATTCTGGGATGGAGATGTCCTTGATTTACAGCCGAGTAAGCTGAAAGCATATCAATATATCTTTTACCCTCCGGGTCTTCCACCCAAATTCCTTGTGCTTTAGCAATGACAACCTCCAGTGGATGATAGTTGTGAGCACCATATTGATGCTCCATGTCCATTAGTTCTTGGGACGTTAATTCTTCCATATTTCACCTCATTTACATTTCTTTTAAACCCTATTTTAGCAGTTTAAATTTATTCGTCAACCCATAAGATATCAATTTTAATCCTTTGATAATGGCATACCGGCCCGGTTTAACCTGATACCATTTAGATGGCAGGAGAAGCCTACTTAAAACTTATAATTCAAGACCCTTTTGCCTTAAAATTTCGTAAAGAATCACACCCGTAGCCACGGATACATTGAGTGAATCAACTTCCGGCGCCAGAGGGATACTCACCAGGCCATCAACCTTTTTCTGTATGAAAGGAGTCAGGCCACGACTCTCATTTCCCATAACCAGGGCGACTTTACAATTAAAATTCCATTTAAAATAGGGTGTATCTGCCGCCGCATCCGCGCCAATCACCCAAAAATCCCCCTTCTTTAACAGATCCAGATCACGGGAAAGATTTTTGGAGCGGGCAATTTTAGTATGGAACAGGGTTCCGACCGAAGTTTTTAGTACGGTTTCATTGATCGGAGCCGAATTTTTCTGCGAAATCAAAATCCCATCCACACCTGCTCCAGCGGCAGTGCGGATAATAGCGCCCATATTGCCGGTATCATTTATTCCGCTCAACACCAGAATTAAATCCCTTTTACTATTGTCCATGATTTCCCGTAACGGATAAAAATTTACCGGAGAAAGTTCAGCATAGAGACCCTGATTTTTAGGTCCAAGCTTCCGATTTATCACCTGTTGAGGAACAAGCTGTATAAATACATGGTTTTCGCGACATAATTTTTTAATTAAATTTCCCTTTTGATCATCTCGAGAAAGACTCAGAAAAACCTTGTTGATGGGATATTTGGCTTGCAAGGCATCAATCAAAGCATTTATTGAACTCACAAATAAGTGGTCATTGCCTGCCAATGTTTAATTTTCCTCCTCACGGAAAATTACTGCATAATTTCCATGACCGGTCTCTTCTTTCCAAGCAATTTTATCAAATAAACCCCTAAAATAAATCCGCCAACATGGGCCATCCAGGCAATTCCGCTGCTGCCCAGATATAAAAATTGCATAACAAACCATATGATTAAAAATACAAAAGCCGGAATATCTATAAAAGTAACCAAAATAAAAATAAAGACCAATGTTCTGATTCTGGCCTTGGGGAATAGTATCAAATACGCTCCCATTACACCTGAGACTGCACCACTGGCACCCACTACAGGCATTAAGGAATTCCAATGGAAAATAACATGGACCAGACCGGCCCCTATACCGGACAGGAGATAAAAAAGTAAAAATTTCCCCCGGCCCAGATTATCTTCAATATTATTGCCAAAAATCCATAAAAATAACATATTGCCAAGAAGGTGCATCCATGAACCATGCATAAACATAGAGGTAATGATGGTCAGAATCGGTGGAATATCTCTTTCAAAATAAACACTCCTGCCGAAACTATCACGACCCAGCATAATGTCATAATTGGTAAAATGGGTGATTTCTTTGGGGATCATTGCTGATTCTGCAATATGAATTTCAAACGGCTTGGCGGAAAAAACGGACTGATAACAAAAAACTCCCACATTGATGACAATAATAAGAATAGTTAAATAGGCAGTCCGATAGGTTGGATTATAATCTTTAATTGGGAATAACATCTAAGCATCTTCCTGTCCACATGTGACTTTCATCAAGTACTCTACTTGAATGACCTCCTCTTGTCAAGCTTAGCCCCTTGCAGCCATCAGCCGTTTTTCCTATATTTTATAATCTATTTAGCTATGATAGAATTACTAGTATAATTTAGTGCATGTATAACCAATAATGCATCATGGATATTGAGTTAACAGGATACAAGATAAAAAAACTGCTTGGCCAGGGCGCCATGTCATATGTATTCCTGGCGTATGAAAAAAAATTAAAGCGACAGGTTGCATTAAAAATATTACGGCCAGCACTGGTTGATGACAAGCGGACCACACGCCGGTTTATCAGGGAAGCCCGCACAACGGCCCAGCTTCAACACTCAAACATAGTCTCTGTATTTGATGTGGCCAAACAAAAGAATCATGTATACATCTCCATGGAGTATCTCAAACAAAGCCTTAATGACCGTATGAGCCGCCAATCACCCCCGATCAAGCCCAAGGAAGCGATATTTATTATCAAAGAAGTGGCCAAAGCCCTTGCGTATGCCCACCAAAAGGGATTTGTTCATCGCGATGTAAAGCCCGACAACATTATGTTCCGGGATGATGGAGCAGTTGTTTTGGTTGATTTCGGCATTGTCAAAGCTCTAAATACGGAAACAAAGTTGACAAAAACCGGTTATGCAATTGGAACACCTGAATACATGAGCCCGGAACAAATTAAAAGCCCAAAAATCGATGGCCGGGCGGATATTTATAGCCTGGGAGTCATTTTGTTTGAACTCTTAACCGGTCGTGTTCCCTTTCAGGCCAGTGATTTTTATGCTGTCGCTCAGAAGCATGTGGATGCTCCTATCCCTCGGTTGCCCAAGCGATTTCAACCATACCAGCCCTTTGTTGACAAAATGATGGCCAAAACACCACGAAAGCGGTTGCAGACCGCTGATGCCGTAATTGAGATGGCCGATGAACTCTTGCAGAATCTGGAAAAACGATCCACCTCCATCGAAGCCAAGGTGATAAAAAATGATCAGGTTCAAAGAAGGGCCGGTGCATTTTTTAAAAAATTGGTTCTAATTCTTTTCCTTACCTTTATTGTGGCTGGTTTTATATGGATAGGCAACAAAGTTATTCGGAGAAGCAGGGACCGGAGAGACTGGCTATATAGTCAGACCTTAAAC
>CBFDCH010000275.1:0-4418 GCA_965603235.1 uncultured bacterium
AATACCAGCCCTCTTCATGATGGGAATATTTCTGAAATCTACCACCAGGTTGCGATAACCGAAAAAATTTCCCCTTTCAGTCAGAATGACCTGATTGTTTCCTGCTGACTTAACCTTTTCCACTGCCAGGAACATGTCTTCGGCTGACATAAATTGACCTTTCTTGATATTTACCGGCAATCCTGTTGCAGCAGCTGCCAACAGCAGGTCTGTTTGCCGGCACAAAAAAGCAGGTATCTGAAGTACTGATAACACTTCTGCCGCTGGTTCCGCCTGCCAGGGTTCGTGAATGTCTGAGAGTACCGGGATGGAGAGTTCCTCTTTTATCCGTGCCAATATCCTTAAACCCTGGTCAAGTCCGGGCCCGCGATAAGATTGTATGGAGGAGCGATTGGCTTTGTCAAATGATGCCTTAAAGATGAAATTAACCTCACTCTGCCGACATACCTCCAGAATTGATTCAGCAATTTTCAGAGTGGCGTCTTCTTCCTCAATCACGCATGGACCCAGGATAAAAAATGGCTTGTCCTCATTAATTTCCAGGTTTCCGATTTTAAAATAATTATTCATCATCTGTTTCCATATCCTCAATCTGTCCCATGGACATGAGGATTTTTCTCTCATTTTTGCTACTGGGTGTGGAGATAACACCCTTAATCTCCAACTGGTCTATCAATCGTCCTGCCCGGGCATAGCCGATACTCATCTTTCTTTGCAGAAATGAGGCTGATGCCTGGCCGGTGTTGATTATAATTTTAGCGGCGTCAAAAAAGATGGGATCCAGTTGGCCGTTCTCAATTGTATCCTCTTTTTTTACCTTGGGCTTAACAATTTGAGTATTAAATCTCGGTTTTTGCTGCTGGCTTAAATAGTTAACCACTCTCAGCGCCTCCTCCTCAGAGACAAAGGCGCAATGGAGCCGAATTAATGAGGCGGTTTTGGGGGGCATGAATAACATATCGCCATGACCCAGCAGCTTTTCTGCTCCCACCACATCGATGATGGTGCGGGAGTCGTGTTTGGATGGCACGGCCAGAGCTATTCGAGAGGGAAAATTATTTTTAATCGTGCCGGTGATGACATCAATGGATGGGCGCTGGGTGGCCAGCACCAGGTGGATGCCCACTGCCCGGGCTTTGTGGGCCAGCTTGGCCACATTGTCTTCAATTTCCCGGCCGGATTCCATCATGAGATCAGCGAATTCGTCGATGATTACCACAATATAGGGGAGTTTGTCCTGGTTTTCCAGTTTCTCCAGGGTCTCATCTCCCGATTGAACCATTAATTCCAATTTTTTATTATACTGCTCAATGTTTCGCACCTGCAGCATAAATAGTTTTTTGTAACGAACCTCCATTTCAAACACTACCCAGTCCAGCGCATTTTTTGCCAGCTTGGTACTAACAACCACCGGGGTTAACAGGTGAGGCAGGGAATTGTAGATAGCCAGTTCAACCCGCTTGGGATCAATGAGAATAAATTTCACTTCCTCTGAGGTGGCCTTATAGAGGATACTGAGAATAATGGTGTGGATGGCCACACTTTTACCGCTGCCCGTGGCTCCGGCAATTATAATATGAGGCATTTCCTGGAGGTCAGTGATAAAGATCTCCCCGCTTTTGGTCTTGCCCAGGGCAAGGGAAATAGGGGAGTGGCATTGCTTGAACTCCTCTGAACTGAGGATTTCCCTAAGATTTATCACCTCTCTTTTTTTGTTAGGGATTTCAATGCCTATTGCTTTTTTACCCAGGATTCGTTCGATACGAACGTATTGGGCTTTGGCAACCAGAGCCAGGTCTTCGGCAAGATTTGTGACATCCCTTACCTTTACCCCCACATCCGGAACAAATTCATAGGTGGTAATTACCGGACCGGGAGTATATTCCATGATTTGGCCGCGAATGCGGAATTCCTCCAGCCTCTGGGCCAACTCTTTTTTCTTTTCTTCGAGCTCGGAAAAATCGATTTTCTCCTTCTCTGTGGGAGCATCCAGGTAGGTGAGCGGTGGCAGGCTGTGTTTGGACTTTGCCTGGATCTCCTTTTTTAGATTGGAAAAGAGGTGAGATTCTTCTGGGAACTTGCTGGGCTGACGAATGATTTTCTTTTTGGCCTTGAATACTTTGGTATCCGGATCCTCATCCATTGAGGTTGGTAGTTCACTCTTATACTTGTCGCGGACCTTTTTAATGCTCTTATACCTCTTGTACTTTTCTATCTGCTGGTTGAAAAAGTCCTGCCCTTTTTTCAATCCCATTAAAATGAGTTTCCAGACAAATTTTAAAATATTGCGGATGGAGAGTTTGGCAATCAAGACGAGGGAAACAATCATCAGTGTAAAAAAGATAATGAAAGAAAAAAATTGCTTGACCTCTCCCTGGAAAAATTCATTTACAAAAAAACCAAAAATACCACCGCTTTTGACTTCTTTTCCATCGAGCAGTGACATGGAATTCAAGTTGGAAATAAGGGCTGAGAGGGAAATGAGCATCAGCAGATAACCCATGCTTTTTGTTACTATATTTTTTATGTTTTTGTTATAAAAATAATAACTGGTGATAAAGAGGAGGAATAGGGCAATTACATATGAAGAGTATCCGAACAGGTTAAAAAATATGGCGGATAAATAGGCACCTATCCGACCGCAATAGTTTTGAATGACGACGTTTTTATTAGAAATACTGGCAAACCAGCTGGGATCATTGGGTGAGTAATTAAACAGGCTGAATAAAACCAGTACTGAAAAGATCAGGAAGAATATCCCTAGAATTTCATTTTTTAAAGAAAGTTCATCAAGCGCTTGTGAGTCCTTCTTAACCTTTTTCATTCACTGAAATTATAAGGACCCCGGCAAAATTTGTCAAGGTAAGCCATTGCGGAAAGAGCGGGTAAAAGATTTGATTTATTCTTTAGGTAGGTGTAGAATTATCAATATCCGGTATGATTAGAAGACGAAGTAAACAACTGATTCAGCTTTATATCTTCAATGATATTGTGGCCATTCTTCTGGCCTTTCATTTCACCTATTGGCTGCGGTTTACAGCCAATATCTTCAGCACCGCCAAAGGGATACCCGGGTACAAACAATACCTGATTATTTTACCCTTTTTGATTCTGGTTCACCTGATCCACTTTTCCTATCAGGGGTATTATAAAATAAAACTCCGCCGCAACAGGCTGGATGATCTCTTTTTGGTTTTATTAAATACTGTGGTGACCGTCTTTGTTATCCTCCTGATTTCTAGTTATCTAAGCAGTTATCGCTTCATTACTTTTGATGTTTCGCGGCTCTATCTTTTGTTGTATGTACCAGCCGGGATCTTTTTTATATTTGCTACCCGCCTGCTGATATTTATCCTATTCAAACACACTTTGTTAGGCAAAAACGGCATATCCAAAATTCTGGTGGCAGGCTATGATGACCTGGCGCAAATGACTGCGAAAAATTTGCAAAAATACCGCCACTTTGGCATTGAGGTTTGTGGATTCATGTCTCCTGCCAAGGGGGAAGGTGTTCTGGGGAATTTCAAGGATTTTACCAAAATAGTTAGAACCCATGGTATCACCGACCTTTTTATTGCCCTCTCCATGAAGGAGTACAATACAATTTTAAAATTAACAGAAACTGCCAATAACTTGCTGATTGATGTCAGATTGGTCCCTGACATTCTGCAAATGGCTTCGATCAAAGCCCGAATGGAGCATATTGAGGGGATTCCCATTATTAACCTAGGGGATATCCCCATGCAGGGATGGGGACTGTTTTTCAAGCGGATATTTGACACATTTTTCAGCTTTTTAGGCTTACTCCTGTTATCTCCTCTCTTTTTAATAATTGCTATTTTAATAAAATTGACCTCCAGGGGGCCGGTTTTTTACAAGCAGAGTCGGGTGGGCCTGGACGGTAGGCATTTTCGAATGATCAAGTTTAGAACCATGATTGTGGATGCTGAAAAAGAGACCGGTGCCATTTGGTCTCCTCCCAAGGACAGCAGGGTTACCCGGGTTGGCAGGATATTGCGAAAATTATCCTTTGACGAATTCCCCCAGCTGCTAAATGTTTTCAAGGGTGATATGAGCCTGGTGGGTCCAAGGCCGGAAAGGCCCGAGTTTGTCGAGGAGTTTAAAAATAAAATTCCCCGTTATATGCTGCGCCACAGAGTGAGGACAGGCATGACTGGCTGGGCACAGGTTCATGGCCTGCGAGGCAACACCCCCCTTGATAAGAGAATTGAATTTGATATTTATTATATTCAGAACTGGTCATTAAGGCTGGACCTGGAAATTTTGTGGCGAACCGTACTAAAATTGCAGTTTATTGACCGGGAAAAAGAGATTCCCGACAAATCGGATGACAAGGTGGATTGACCTGGTCCGGCAAGTGGGGGCAATTGTGGCCACGGGGATAAGTCAAAAGGTAA
>CBFDCH010000276.1:0-4405 GCA_965603235.1 uncultured bacterium
ACCAGCTAAAACTGATGCGAATTCATTTAAGTTATGTTCAAGGCAGATGTCTCTGGTTTGCTGGGTTATTGGAATTTTTTCATAGAATATTCTGGCTCCCTTGGCTGAGGCCTGAATCATGCGTTTTAAATCAATCAGCAGGCCATCTGAAACGTCGATCATGGCGTTTACATATTTCGCCAGGATTTTCCCCTGTTTAATTTCCGGATTAACCATCTGGTGTTTGTCAGTGAAGTAAGGATGAATAATACCCTTTTGCATAAGCGTTAAGCCAATGGCAGATTCGCCTACAAATCCGGTAATTCCGATTAAATCGTTGTTTCTGGCCTGGTGGCGGTAAATTGGTTTATCAGCCATGCCAATCAGAGTGATTGACACAAAGAGAAGGGAAGATTTGGAAAAATCTCCCCCGGCCAATTCAATTTGCCATCTTTGATTTTCTTGCTGCAGTCGGTTAAAAAAGTCGATTAGTTTATTTGTACCTAAAGTTAAAGGAAAACCGAGGCCGAGATAATAATATTTTGGTTCCCCACCCATGGCGGCTATATCACTGAGATTAACCGCCAGGCTCTTGGAAGCCAGCATTTGCATTGAGATGTCATTTAACCTGAAGTGGGTCCCCTCTATCAAAATATCTTTGGTGATGAGTTGATATGATTTACCCTGTTTAACCACAGATGTATCGTCCCCAATACCTGTTCCATGGCTGAAATGGAAGGTTTTTGTCAAATGATCCAGCAGTTGATCTTCATCCATTAAAAATTTTTGTCACTGTGGCCAAATTAATGGCCTCATCGATATTTTTAACAAAATTAAACTCAATGCCGCTAAGAAAGCTTTCCTTAATTTCTGACAGATCTTTTCTGTTTTTTTCTGGCAGTATGATGGTTTTTATCCCAGCCCGTTTGGCTGCGAGAACTTTTTCTTTAACACCTCCCACAGGCAGTACTTTTCCCCTGAGTGTGATTTCACCGGTCATGGCAACTTCGCGGTTTACCGCTATGCCTGTAAAGGCGGAGCATAAAGCAGTGATTAATGCGACTCCAGCTGAGGGGCCATCCTTGGGAATGCCCCCTTCGGGGATGTGAATGTGGATGTCTGTGGTTTTAAATTTTTTGTCCTCAACTGTTATTCTTGATGAGTTGGCCTTGAGGAAGCTCAAAGATGCCGTTGCAGATTCTTTCATGATCTCTCCCAAGGAACCAGTAAGAATCAGGTTTCCCTTGCCAGGGATTAATTTAACTTCAATAAATAATATATCGCCGCCATAGGGAGTCCAGGCCATACCGGTTGCCACACCAACGGTGTTTTCCTCAAGCAATTGATCGCGGAAGATTTTGGTTGGGCCGGCATACTTTTCAATATTGCGGGCAGTAATCTTATATAGTTTTCTTTTCCCCAGGGCAATTTTATGGGCAACTTTCCTACATATACTGCCAATCTCCCTTTCCAGATTTCTGACTCCCGCTTCACGGGTATATTGTGAAATCAGGCGTCTCATGGCTCCAGGAGAAAAAAGTATGAGTTTATTTGAAAGGCCGTTAACTCTGACCTGGCGGGGGATTAAGTGTCTTTTGGCAATTTCGGTCTTTTCTTCTTCGGTGTATCCGTGAATATGAATGATTTCCATCCTGTCACGAAAGGCAGGTTGGATGGGTTCCAGCATATTGGCGGTAGTGATAAAAAGTACTTTTGAAAGGTCAAAAGCCACGCCCAGATAGTGATCTGTGAATGAGTTGTTCTGTTCGGGGTCCAGTACTTCCAGGAGTGCTGAAGAGGGGTCCCCCCTGAAATCAGCACCGATTTTATCTACTTCATCCATCATGAATACCGGGTTATTGGAGGCTGCTTTTTTTAACTCTTGTACGATTTTTCCAGGTAGAGCACCGATATAAGTACGGCGGTGCCCGCGAATTTCAGCTTCATCCCGAACGCCCCCCAGTGAAATCCTAACAAATTTTTTATTTAGGGCCCTGGCAATGGATCTTCCCAGAGATGTTTTCCCCACACCTGGAGGGCCAACAAAACAGAGAATCGGGCCTTGAATTTTACTGGTCAATTTACGGACACTTAAATACTCCAGAATACGGTCTTTTACATGGTTAATGCCATAATGGTCCTGGTTAAGGATTTTTTTTGCTCTATTAATATTTAAATTGTCCTTGGTGGAGATACTCCATGGCAAGTCGAGCATCCAATCCAGATAGTTTCTTACCACAGTGCTTTCAGCTGATTCAGGGTGCATTTTTTTCAAGCGATCTATGTTTTTTTCTACCTCTTTTTTAGCTTCTTCGGGCAGTTTGCCATCACGCATTTTTTTTAGATAGGTCTTTATCTCTTCACCTGCCTCACCTTCCTCTCCCAATTCCTTTTGAATGGCTTTCAATTGCTGGCGCAGGAAATACTCCCGCTGGTTTTTATCCATTTCTCCTTGAGCTTTTAGGTTGATCTGGTTTTGAATGTTGAGCATTTCCAGTTCATAGGTTAAAAACTCATATACTTTTTGCAGACGCTTCATGGATTTTTCTTCTTCAAGTATCTTCTGTGATTCAGCGATACGTAAATCTAGATTTGAAGCAATGATGTCGGCCAGTTTTCCTGGCTCCTCAATGTTTTCGGTTATCACAAAAATTTCGTTGGGGATTTGTTTACCCAACTTTCCAGCCTGCTCGAATTCCTGGCGGACATTTTTAATCAATGCTTTATCCTTTATTGTAATTCGTGTCGGTTCCTTGTCTTCCATCACATTAATTTTAGATATGATGATGTTGCCATTGTCTTCAATTGACCTGATTTTAGCCCGGGATACACCCTGTACCAATACTCTCATCCGCCCATCAGGCAATTTCAGCATGCGCACAATTAGAGCGGCAGTTCCGACTCTATACATTTCCTCTGGCGATGGGTCTTCTAAATTGGCGTCTTTTTGTGTTAATAGTAAAATCATGCGATTGGAATTCAAGGCAGTATCTACGGCTTGTTTTGATTTGGCCCGACCAACATAGAGCGGTACAATCATATAGGGAAAGACTACGATATCACGCAATACCAAAACCGGCAGGGTGTCGGGAATGTGGAGTTTTTCCTCTTTGTTGGTGGAATTTGTTTCTTTTATGTTCTCCTCAGTCATGGTTCACCTCATTATTTAATTTCCACAGAGACCTTTTTTGTTATTCGTTTGGCAATATCTATTGTTAGAACACCGCCCGCCATGGAGGATTTGATTGAGTCGGGATCCAAGGGGAAATCTATGACAATTTTTTTGTAAAAATTGCCGAATTCCCGGTTAAACAGGTAATAGGTGACGTTTTCTTCATTTAGCCTGGGTTGATGTTTTATCCCGCGAATTATCAACTCGCGATTACCCTGAAGTACAATGGACACATCCTCTTTTTCTACTCCAGGAAGTTCCACTTCAATGATGACTTGGTTCCCTACTTCAATAATGTTGGTGCTGGGCTCCCAGTCAACGTGGGTACTGATTCCTGAAGGAAAATTTTTACTGATTTCAACCTCAAAGTAACTGAGATTCTTTTTCCCCATCTAGCCCTCCTTTTTTAAAAGGCTGTGGAGTTCCGTCAAAAATTCCTCAAGGCTTCTAAAATCAAGGTAAACTGAAGCAAATCGAACATAGGCAATTTTGTCCAGTTTTTTAAGCTTGTTCATAATGTATTCGCCCAATGCTTTTGTAGAAATTTCTTTTTCTGAGTTGGATACCATCTCTTCAATTTGAAAAGAAATTTGTTCAATTTGCTTGGTGGAAATCGGTCTCTTTTCAACCGCCCTGTAAAGCCCTTTCCTGACCTTGTCAATGTCGAATTTTTCTCTTCGACCATCTTTTTTTACAACAACCAGAGGAATATCTTCAATTTTTTCGTAGGTGGTAAATCTTTTACCACATTCAAGGCATTCCCGCCGTCGACGGATATAGTTGCCTTCCTTACTCTCTCTGGTCTCAATAACCTTGTCTTCTAAAAAATTACATTCAGGACATTTCATTTTTTTTCCGGATATTTTTAATTGATTTGAAATTTAAGCCATAATGCTTGAAAGCAATTAAACCGGCCGCCAAGGTGCAGAGCAATATAATGAAGTGAAAGGTTAAGGTGTAAGCAGAAGCAGTTTCCTCAGCCACTCCATACAGTCTGATTAAGGCCTCTTTTGAACCAGCGTCAAGTGTTCCTGCCATTCCCGGCATCGGGATAGAGGCGACAACAATAATAATGCTGAAATAAGGGACAACCTGGAAAATGCTGATCGGCATGTTGAATCCTTTCATTAAGATCCAATAAAAGGGAATAATGAATCCCCACACCAGGAATGAAGCAACAAATAATTTGAGAAAGTCAATAAATGTCAAATTAAGGCGCAACCCTTTGATGAAGTGGGTTAAAAAGTGAACGCT
>CBFDCH010000277.1:0-4402 GCA_965603235.1 uncultured bacterium
GATAATCGTTGATCTGGCGGCAGATATTGGCACAATCTCTCCATTAACCATTTGCGGCGGCTTCGGTATGCAGCGGTATACCAACAGCGGCCAGGCAGTGCGGGCCATTATCGCACTACTGGCCATCACCGGCAATTTGGGAAAGCCAGGTGCGGGCTGGGTATATGCCAATTTAAACTCCCATATTTTCGGCAAGCTGAAGGCTCCTCTCGATTTTTTCCCCCCGGTGAACCCTGATAGTATTGCCAGAATAAGCGTTTCAATCGCCAGGCTTGGCCGTGATATACTGAAACAAAAGGAGCCCCCCATAAAAATGATTTGGGTGGAACGGGCCAATCCGCTATCCCAGGCACCGGAAACTCCCATGGTGTTAAAAGCCTTTCGAAAAACCGATTTCCGGGTTGTTGTGGAGCAATTCGAAACCGATACAGTCAGGGAAGCCGACATAGTTCTCCCCGCCAAATCGATGTTTGAGCAAACCAATGTGATCGATGCCTACTGGCACGACTACATTCAATTGTTACAAAAGGTTATTGAACCTCCCGGCGAAGTGAAACCCGAGACCGAAATTTACAGAATGCTGGCCAGGGAGCTTGGTTTTTCTCAAACGGATATTGACCTGTACCTGCCCGGGCCCGGTGATGATGAGGTTGTCGAATATCTGAAAAAGAGGCTGCATCAATTCCCTGATATTACCATTGAAAAATTGAAAGAAGGCCCCCTGCTATCCCCCTACCACGAAGAGGTGGCCTGGGAAAACAAAATATTCCCCACCGCTTCGGGTAAAATTGAACTTCTCTCCCATGAAGCCGAAGATCGCTGGCAGGTAGATCCGCTACCGGATTTTAATGAGGCCACGGAATCGATCCGAAGAGCTGACCGCAAAAAATATCCGCTCTACCTTTTAACTCCCAACACCAAAAATACCATCCACTCACAATTCCGCAATCTAAAGATGATTCAGGACATCGAACCTGAAGCTGAGGTTATTGTGCATCCTCTGGATGCCTTTGATCGATCCATCAACGATGGCGATATGGTAAAAATCTTTAATGAAAGAGGTGAATTGCAACTTAGGGCACGATTCGATTACAGCCTAAAACCGGGTTGCGTGGTGGTATACAATGGCTGGTGGCAAAATGATCGAGCTGGAGTCAATCATTTGTCCATGGGTCGTGAAACAGACATGGCCTATGGAGCGGCATTTCATGATACAACTGTCCAAATCGAAAGAGTGAGATAATTATGCAACAAGGTTTTGTACTGGATCTCAACAGGTGTACCGGTTGCCATGCCTGTGTCATTGCCTGCAAAACCGAGAACGATCTATCCGCGGACACCAACTGGCGCCAGGTGGTTCTGTTTAATCAACAGAAAATCCCTCACTTACCGGTGATTTCCTATTCAATCAGCTGCAATCATTGTATCGATGCTCCCTGTATGGCCAATTGCCCCGCCCTGGCTTTTCACAAGGACGAAGAGACCGGAGTCGTGACCATCGATGCGGATAAATGTATGGGTTGCAACTATTGTCAATGGGTATGTCCATACGATGCCACTGTTTACAATAAATCAACAGGAGTCATGGGTAAATGCACCTTATGTTCCCTACGGGAGGATGAAGAACCGGCCTGTATTTTGGCCTGCCCCACCGGAGCATTACAGGTTGACGTTTACCCGGATAAAAAAATCAGCCTGGATAAGCATACACCCGATATCTGGCGCACCAATATTGAGCCGGCATTGATCCTGAAGCCATTAAGGGAAAATGCCAGGGTGCCGAAAGCTTCCAGTTTGTCAGATAAGCATCGACTCGGTCATTTGATTGGCAGAATCAAGAGAAAAAAGGAGTCTTCCCTTTCCCTAAAATCCGAATGGCCCCTGCTGGTATTTACCATGGCCGCGCCGCTCATGGTGGCTGCTTTTGCCGCTTTTGCCCTGCAATTTATGAAAATCCCACATATACTTTATGCCCTGCTCGGTGTAATGGTCATGGCGCTCAGCACCATCCATCTGGGTAAAAAATTCCGCTTTTACCGGGCCATCCTTAATTGGAAAAAGTCGTGGCTCTCGAGGGAAATTATTTTTTTCTCCGCTTTCTTCGTTTCATCCGCCTTATATTTACTCCTGGCAATTCAACTCTCACTCATCTCCTATATGATTATTGCCTTGGGGATTTTGGCCCTGTTCAGTTTCGACAGGGTCTATCTCATTGACAGCAATCCCAATACGGAGATTCACAGCGCCTTCACCTTTTTTATCGGCATCTATCTGGCTTCCGTACTTATATACTACCTGCCGGTGATGATCGGGCTGGGTTTGTTAAAACTAGCGCTCTATCTCAAGAGAAAATTCAAACAATCTGCCACAACCATGCGGATGCATCTGCTGACTGCCTGCCGGATTCTTACCGGCCTTGTGGTTCCCGGGATATTATTATTCCTGGCCCCGGATAAATACAAATCCATTATAATCGCCTCAATCCTGGTGGGGGAAATTCTCGACCGGCTGGAATTTTACCTGGAATTGGAATTTATGAGACCCCAGACCAAGGCCCACCTGGACCTGGAACAAATGCTTTCACAGCACCAATCATAGCCCCTCCTTTATCCTGAACTACGGACGTGTACCTCCGCCTGGGCGCCGGCCTCAGATTTTAACCTTTCAAAACAAAATTTAATTCTTTCCGTATGTAAGAACAAAAGAGGGAAAAATGAAACAAACTTTTTTAGTTCTAATTGGTGTTGCTATAATTGGTTTTTCAATACTTGGCCGGTTACAAGGTACAATTCCAACCCAAACAATTGAGCCTACTCTTCTATTTGAGTATCAACCGGCTGATGCTAAGATTCAATTTAAGATGCCCCGGGAATTTACCATTGATGAGAAGGAGAACATTTTTCTATTTGACTATATGTCCAATCAGATCGTTAAGTTCAGTCCAAAGGGGGAATTCCTCCTGACTTTTGGAAAAAAGGGCAAGGGGGAGAATGAATTTAAACATCTGACCGCCATCCGGGTGTTCAAAGATAAATTACTGGCCCTGGACACCAATGCCCTGTTTACCTTTGACCTGCAAGGCAAATCTCTCAAAAAACAATCCTTTAAAGAAACCGTGCCCTGTGAGTTTCCCAGAATCTTAACCCCAGACACCTTTGTGGGCGAGTGGAATCATGCGCCGGAATTAAAAAAAATATTGACCCTGCGCAACAGCGGAGGTGATGAGATAAAGCGACTGACAGGTTATGATTTGAGGAAGTTTTTCCCGGAATTAAAAATGGGAGAAGACTTTTTCCTCAACGACACCTATGCCCGGTTTTTCCTGTACGACGCTGTGGGCAAAGATATTGTCTGGGCCCGTTCGGATGAGAAAAAAATCTACAAACTTCAAAATAAAAAATCGATTCCCTTTATCAATTTAAACGCCGCACCTGTACCCTTTCCTGAAGCTAATCGGCAAAAAATGACAAAACAGCAGGAGCGGATAAAAAAACAGATGCCTCACTTGCACATGTATATACCCCGGGTCTATCCCATAATCCAGAAACTCTTTACCAGCAAAAATGAGATCTGGATTTACCTGTTTTCAAAAGAGCGCAAGGGATTGGTGCGGTATGACCACCATGGCAAAGAGACAGGATTTTATCAACTGCCAGCGGACCTGAATGTTCAAAAAGCCCGCTTCAAAATTGTAAAAGATAAAATTTACATCATGATTCCCCTGCGCAAATCCTTTAAAATACTGACAGCCCCGGTACCCATTCATCACTGATCTGCCCTTTTACCTTGAGGTGAATCGCGTTTTAGGGTATAATACTATCTTAGAAAAAAATATCCCAATCGATTCAAATATAAATCACTTTTTCATGGGGTAGGTGGAATGTCGATCTATCAGTTTTCGGTTATCATATATTTTTATCTAAAAAAAATTACGCAGGAAGTATAAATATGAATGAATTTAAAGAACTGGACATATGCCAGCCGTTACTGGACAGCATCGCGGATCTCGGTTTTAAGGAACCTATGCCGATTCAAGCCAAGGTGATTCCCATTATACTGGAGCGGCAGGGAGACCTGGTGGGCCTGGCTCAAACCGGTACCGGGAAAACGGCTGCCTTTGGACTACCCCTCATTCAGAGGACAGACGAGGGGGAAAAGCGGGTAAAAACATTAATCCTCTGCCCCACCCGGGAGTTGTGTATGCAGGTGGCCGCGGATTTAACCGATTATGCCCGCTACCTGAGAAAAATCCATATTTTGGCCGTGTACGGCGGCACCAGCATTGAAGAACAGATCAGACGCTTAAGAAAGGGGCCGCAAATCATTGTGGCCACTCCGGGCCGGCTGCTGGACCTGATGAACCGCAAAAAGGTGGATATTTCAGCCATTGATTCCCTGGTAC
>CBFDCH010000278.1:0-4382 GCA_965603235.1 uncultured bacterium
GTGTTTGTTTGATGACTTCGATACGACCAGGCACAAAATTTTTACTAATCCCTGTGGCAATAGCATTTTTTGGAATATCAAATCCATTCTGTCTTAAAATTTCAACTGTTTTTATTGCTGTGGCAGCATTCTGAGCCTGATGAAAACCCGGTAGATTAACATTAAAATGGTAACGGTCATTGGCGGTTGTGTAAGTACACTTGTATGGCATGGTTTTATTATCTATTTGTAAAAAATTATTTTGGTCAAATACGTTATGATACGGGGTGTTCTTGGTATCAGCTACCTCCCGGATCACCCGGTTGGCCATTGTGCGCGTGCCGCAACCACAGACCACAGGAATCCCTGGTTTTATTATTCCTGCCTTTTCAAGGGCAATGTCCTTGAGCCTTCTACCCAGGGTTTTGGTATGATCCTTAGAAATATTGGTTATTACCGCTACTTGTGGAACCAGCGTTGATGTGGCATCCAACCGTCCTCCCAGGCCAACTTCAAGAACGGTAAATTCTGTACGTGACTGGTGGAAGTAGTAGAGGGCTGTCAGGAATAAGTGTTCGAAAAAGGTGGGTATGTCCTCAATGCGGCCCTGCCTGAGGAGTTTTTCACTGATTTCCCGGATTTTTCCCAGACAGTCGGCGAATGTTTGAGCAGATATCCACTCTTTGTTAATGGTGATTCTCTCTTTAATGTCTTGCAGGTGAGGGGATGTAAATAACCCGACCTGATAACCTGCATGTTGTAGAATCGAAGTGATAAAGTGGGAGGTGGATCCTTTGCCATTGGTCCCCGCAACCTGTATGAATTTGATATGGTCCAGGCTAAATGGCAGATTGGATATAATATTCTGGATATTTTCTATGGTAAGTTTGGCTCCCTTCTCCTGGACACTTTTTAGATAATCCAGTGCGTCTGGGTAATCCATACAACTTAATGGTTATTTATAATAATGGGATTTACTCTGGTTTTTTGTTTTCGTCTTCAAATTCGTTTTTTTCACCGAGAATTAGGGCTGCCCCATCATAGATTTGCCGGACTGCTTTTTTCTGCTCTTGAAGTTGGTTAATGGTCTCCTTGACACGGGCCAGTTCTTCTTCAATCTTTGCGTCGATTATTTCAATCTGCTTTTTTGACTCCTTTTTGGTCGCTTCATAAAAGGCCCGTGAATCATCTTTTAATTTTTCCATACTATACACTCCTTATTTGTTTGGTTTTAAAGTAAATTGAATTGATTTCCATACTTTCACTTTAACATTGTTTTTTGTAGCTGGTTTATATTTCCATTTCTTAAAGGTTGTTATGATGGTGTTATTGGTTCTTTTTATGCTGGATTTTCGTATCAATCTAACTCTTTCTACATCTCCGTTGTGGTTGATCAGAATCATGGCCAGGATAATTGTATTTCCTGAACTTCGTAATTCCCTTGGGGATATTTTGGGAGAGGGAGCAGATATTTGAATGGGTTGTGTGTCAACCTGGTTCAGAGCGAAGGTCTGGCCCTCTTTCACGACCACAGGTGGTGGAGTCATTTGAACAGGCTGTTTGGCCTCTGTTTTTTGTAATTTAGGATCAGGTATGGTTGCAGCTGGCTGCTCTTCTTTCTTTGCGTCAGTTGTTTGGTCTGGTGTTGCCTCGGTTTTTGCGGGATCTTCCTTTTTTGGTTCAGTTTTTGTTGTCTCTGGTTTTTCTTTTTGAATGGGTGTTTTTTGTATTGTTTTTTTCTGGGTTTTTGGCTGGACAGGCTTGGGCTTGCTCCGGGCTGGCTGAGTTTTTGGTTCTGATTTTTTGATGGTTTTCTCTTGCTTTATCTGGGGTTTTTCAACCGGTTTTTTCGCTTCAGGCTTGGATTTAATTTCAGGTTTTGATTCGGCGATTTGATCTTTGTTCGCATCAGGTTGGGCGGCAGCATCTCCTGTGAGAGTTTTGTTAGCGGTGGTTTCCGGGGTTTTTTGATTATCCTGGTCAGTGGTTATTGCGGCTGGTTTTTTATCGCTGACCGTGGATTGAATCGGTGTGGCATTCTGGCCGATTTTGGTAGGTCCGGTTGTACCGGTTGAGGATTTATTGAGGAAGATAAAATATATTCCGGCAGCTATTGCCACCACAATGATAATAGCGGCGATCAATCCGATCCTCTTCTTCTTCGTCTCTTTCTCAAATGTTAATTTCTCGGACCTAATTGGCGGAGGTTTGGGCGAAGGAGGGGATTTGGCCGGGGTGGGTGCGATTTCTTTTTCAGGTAATTTTGTCTCGACTTCGTCCAGATCTATTTCAATAGCGACAGGGCCGATCTCTTCGCGGATTTTACCTTCTCTTTCTGCTTCTATTTCGACCTTCTTTGGCGTGGATTCAGGTTCAACCGAGGCTTCCGGGATTTCTTGGGGTTCCTCAACCGGGACTTTTTCTTTTTTCTTTTCGGGAATTGTGGTTTTTTTCTTGACTATCTTTTTTACCTCTTGGGTCACGGGCTTCAGGTCAATCTTTAGATTTTCTTTTTTTATTTCAGTTTTAAATAGTCCACATAGGAAATGGGCAATGTGATTTTGATCAGGCGCCCGGTTATAATTTTTATGGATATAAGATTCAAGATCTTTAATGAACGCCTGTGTATTTTGATATCTCTGGTTTTTATCACTGGTTAACGCTTTTAGGACAATATCTTCCAGCTCATTGTCGATATCCTTATTAATTTTTGTTGGCTTGGTTACGTTCCCTTCCTGGACTTTTTTCAAAACAACCATTTCAGATGAGTCAAGGAAAAGTTTTTCACCGGTGATCAATTCAAATAATATGACACCAGCCGAATATATATCGGAGCGGAAATCGATGTCTCCTTCTCCCCGTGCCTGTTCAGGTGACATGTATAACAATTTTCCTTTCAATGCACCGGCAATGGTTTGATGGATCTTGTTGGAAGCTTTAGAGACGCCGAAATCCGTTAATTTCACCTCTCCGGCGTAGGAAACAAGTATATTGGGAGGAGATATATCCCTGTGTACGATATCAAGATTTTTGCCGTCCTTGTCTTTGGCAGTATGGGCAAAATTTAGCGCTGTAAGAATTTTTATGATAAGATGAATGGCCAGTTCTTCAGGGAATGAAAGTCCACTCTCTTGCAGTTTTCTGGCAATTTCCCGCAGGTCCTTGCCCTGAACATATTCCATGGCGATAAAGTAGTAATCGTCTTTTTTTCCCAGATCATGGATCTGGACAATATTGGGATGGGTCAATTCTGCTGCAATTTTTGCTTCGTCCACAAACATCTCAATGTATCTGTCGTCCTCGCCGTATCCGGATAGTATTTTTTTAATGGCGATAATTTTTTCAAATCCTTTGACACCCTTTTTTTTGGCTTTATAAATTTCAGCCATGCCGCCGCGGGCAATTAAGCCAAGAATGTCATATCCTCCGATCTCTTCTCCGTCTGAGTCAACCTCTCTGGCCTTTTTCTCGACTGTCTTGACAGCAGCAGGTTCAGGTTTCTCTTCCACCGGTGGCGCTGGTTTATCAGGTTGCTTCTCCTCCGTTTTTTTACTGGATAGTCCGAGTCCGGACAGGGTCTCCTCGAGTTTTTTAGATATTTCATCGTCCAGGTTACTATATGATTTATCCTTTTCCAGTGGTTTATCTTTTTTTACCAACAGGTCCAGGTCGTCGGTGAGGCTGGAAGATGTGGCGGGCTGTTTTTTGTCTGTGGCTGCTGGTGGCTGAGCAGGAGTCTTTTCAACCGTTTGGATGATATCACCAAAAAGGTCTTCCGAGGTGAGGTTCTTTTCTGTTTCCTGCAGCTTTTTGATGGTGGGGATTTTGGCGGTATCAACTGCGGGTATCTGGGTTGTGCTTTTACCAGCTTCTATTTGTAAGTCTTGCTCCTCCAGGTCAAGTAGTTCCATGATCCGTTCTTTCAGTTTTGTCCCGTCCAGAGGTTTTTCGAAAAAATCGTCCGCTTTGTACTGGGTGGTAGCCTGATGTTTGTAATCCAATCCTCTGTACACCCCGCTGATTATTATTATTTTTGTCTCAGGAAAGGAGGATGCCACATATTGGGAAAGATTAAATCCATGAAACTTGGGTAACATGGCAGCAGAGATCATTAAATCGAATGATTTGCTGCTAAGGATATTTTTTGCAGTCTCTCCCTCTTCCGCGACAGTGATATCAAATACCGGGCTCATGAGGAATTCTTTGATGTTTTCAATGGTTGGGAGATCGTATTCTACTACCAATATTTGTTTTTTCATTTTTGTCTCCGCACGTTATTATATACCAGTATAAAAAATAATGTCAAATCAAGAAACATTCAACACATGGGTCCATTTTGATTATTTTTAAGGGCCTTGATCCGGTTTATGAATTTCATTTCCATGGGCATTAAAATTAAAAGT
>CBFDCH010000279.1:0-4379 GCA_965603235.1 uncultured bacterium
GGTGAGCTATTTCTGCAGATAATGGCCTCACATTTTTCGGGTGAGAGACCGCCTCTTAGCGCTATTGCTCAGATGTCGCAGATGATTTTCAGTAGCAAATTAACCCGCCGTCTGAACCGACGGGTATTACCCAAATTTCTTTCCATAATTGATGATCCCATTCGCCAGCAATTTCAGAGCAAACACCTGCTGGGCCATTTTTTTTATGATGAGCAGGGAATCCCGGCAACAGCGGTAAAACTGGTGACAAACGGTTTTTTTAGGAACCAGTTGATGTCCCGGCGTCCCAGTGAGATTTTTAGCCATTCAACCGGCCATTGCCGGGCAAATACCTTCGGTGCCCGGGCTGTTGTGATCAGCAATTTATTTGTCAGGAGTAGCCAGGGGAAATCCGGATCAGAACTAAAACAGGAACTCTTAAGAGTGTGTCGGGAGGAGGAAATTCCTTACGGCCTGATGGTAAAAGCAGTGGATGTGCCAAACATCAGTGGCATTAATATGAATGATGATGCCTATTACCATGGGGTCAGGATTTCCTCAGGCGGCATTTTGGGCAAACCTGTTCTCCTCTACCGGGTATACGTAAAAGATGGGCGGGAAGAGTTGATCAGAGGATTAACCTTTGATGAGTTTTCAGTCCGCTACATGAAAGATATTATGGCTGCCGGGAAAGACTATTATATTCATAATCGGCTGATTTTACCAGGCAGCGGCATGATGGATAATCTGGGTTTTGCCATGTCCAGTCAGAGATCAGCGGCCACTGGCATCAAGTGCTCAATAATTGTACCAGATATACTTATCAAGGAGATGGATTTTAAATTGTTGAACGAAAGTGGCAAAAAAACACCCTATTTAAAACATCCCCATTTTAGAACGGAGTAATGTGTGTTTGATGGCCAAATGTCCGAAAATTGGAATATTCCTGTTTTGGTACTGAATTTTTCAATTTTTAAATTATATTAATTAGTGAGGAGTGATGATGAAGCGAATGATATTTCATGACTTTTATCAGCAATCGGAATCCAAACGATTGGTTCCCTTTATTGTTATGTCCTCCACTTTCCATTTCATTCTGTTCCTACTCATTGTTAGCGGATTTTTCGTACATCTGGCTCCACCAGTCGCATCATACCAGCAATCCCGATTGGAGCATGTTCCTCTGTTTAATATCAATGGTAAAAATGTGGTTCAACAGAGAGATATGAATCGTGGTTTTAATAACCAGGCAGCACCTGAAATGGTGAAAAGCCAGGGTTCTTCAGCCGGCATAAGGGGTAGAAAATTATCTGCCGGGTCTGTCAGGAGCATGGCCAGCAGCCAGGCATGGGGCAGGGTATACAACAGAAGGAGTCGTTTTGTGAAAGGAGCGGTGGTACGAGCCATCCATATGACCACCAGGCAGATTCATATGACTGTAACCGATGAGAAAGGTAAATATCAATTCACATCCCTTAAACCCGGTGCCTATGATATCCGGGTCAGCTGGGAGGGTCTACCCATACCTATTCGCAAACAACTGATTATTCACCCCGGTCAGATATACCGCCATAAATGGTCGGATGAGGGGCTTAATCGCTCTACCTACAAATCGGTCACCCCCACACCCCGTGAGTCTGCTCCCATCTATATCGGAAACATCGATTCGGTAGCCAGAATAAAGGAGCAAGTGCCTGCCATAAAAGAACAACTTGAATCGGCTACTACCAGGCAAAATCCGAAAAACACCACCATACCCATGACCCCGGATACACGGACAGAGATGCCACAATTAAAGCGGATGTTTGTCCACCAGCACACCATGGAAACCATTAACACCCTCTACTTCTGTTTCCAATCTCTACATTCCCTGATAACTGAGATAATACCAATACTGAGATTTCTGTTTTAAACTCAAATTCTGAAGAAATAAAATGAAAAAAAAAGAGATAAATTTTTTGGATTTGATACCGGAAAAAAACTGCCGCTGGGAAACCGATATGGACGGCAATATTTACCTGGTGGTTCCCCGCCTTAGAAACCAATTGTTACGTTCCTTTGCCGTTAAACTGGGAAAATCGGAATTTATAAAGGTACACTATGATCCGGTGGGGAGCAAAACCTGGAATTTAATTGATGGCTACCGCAATGTTGCTCAAATCGGTGATATGCTGGAAAAGGCCATGGGGGAACAGGTCCAGCCGACCTATGAACGTTTATCCGAGTTTATTTCCGTCCTGTTTAAGAATAAATTTATCACTTTTAAAAACTATTGATTCAGGAGACAATTCCCCGCTCTGAGTGCTGGATAAAAGTTATAACTTCCTGAATCTCTTCAGTCGGTTCAAATCCTGATTGGATCTGCTCAAGGGCTTGTGAAATATTAAATTCTGAGCGGTATATCAAACGGTAAACCTCTTTTAACATGGTGATTGTCTCATTGCTGAAATTGCGTCGTCTCAGTCCGACAACATTCAAGCCGTTAAATTTCAATGGCTCGCCGGCAGCCAGGATAAAGGGCGGAACATCCTGAACACAGCGGAAACCTCCACCCACAAAGGCATGTTGGCCAATGTGAGTGTATTGATGTACGCCTGACATGCCGCCAATGTAGACCCAGTCATCAATGGTGACATGTCCGCCAAGAGTAGCCACATTGGCCAATATCACATGATCTCCCAGTAAACAATCATGGGCCACGTGGGTGTAGGCCATTAACAGGCAGTCGGAGCCCACTTTGGTCTGTTCCCGGTTTTCGGTGCCGCGGTGGATAGTGGCATATTCGCGGACATGGGTTCTGTCGCCGACTATGGCAATAGATTCTTCACCGTGGAATTTTAAATCCTGCGGGATTTCGCTAATCACAGCGCCATGAAAAATATGACAGTCATTGCCAATACGTGCGCCATGACAAATTTTCACACCTGATTCGATACGGGTGCCATCACCAATCTCTGTGTTTGCAGCCACTACGGAAAAGGGCCCGATGGTTACATTTTTGCCAATTCTTGCTTTTGCATCGATCAAAGCGCTGGGATGAATGTTTGTACTCATTTTATTTGCCTGACCCTTATTGTTTATTTAAAATTTAATTGTAGGCCGAAAACCTTTAAAAATCAAGGAGTTTGAGGGGATTCAATTTGCAATTTCTCTGTCATTACGGTATAAATATTATATTGATTGTTTATTAGTCAGGGTTTTAAACCAAAAAGAAACAGGAGAACTGAATAGATGAACTATCTTGGCAAAGATTCCCAAAATCGCTGGAAAAAGTGCTGGGAACAAGCTCCAGAGATTTTTTTGATGTTAAAAGAGAGCAAAAATTGGGAATTTGCCAGGCAAAAAATCAAAAACTTTTTAAATGCCACTGAAACTGCCTTTCGCAATGATTTTTTTGAATTAACCAACTGGGAATTTATTCTTTTTAAGGATGCACTGATCGTATTAAAAAATATCTTTTCACGAAGAACAGAACGAATTGCTGAAACATCACCTCTCAAGTACCTTTGGGAAGCAGCCCGAAACAGTGACAGTGAAGTCACTCAGGATTTTATCGATGAATTTGAACACCTCTTCCGGGCCATTAAGGGTCATTCCAAGGTTTATCCTTCTTTCCTGATGAAGCGGGGTGTGGTCTCGCCCGACTTTGATAAGTATAATGGTCGAGATGCGGCGGTCAGGAGATCAGATTTTCTTGATATCCTTGCCACTGACCTGGACGAATTTCTCGTGAAATATCCAAACGGACTTCAGGAAGACGTAATTAAGCAGAGAGAGGAGAATAAAAAGCGGATACTCAGGGTTTTTGAAGCAACTGAGGAGGATTGGCAGGATTACAAGTGGCATTTCCGCCATGTGATCAGGGATAACGCTGGTCTGAAGCGGATGAAACAGGTGATTTCCATTTCCAAGGATGAAGAAAAAGCCATCAGACTGGCCATACAGCACAAGATACCCTTTGGTATCACTCCTCACTATCTTCATTTAATGGATCCCGAAGAGAGGGATTTTGATTTTGCGGTTCGCAGCCAGGTAATCCCCACATTATCCTATCTGGAGAACATGATTGCGCATAAAAACGACAAGGCCATTCAGTTTGACTTCATGCGTGAACATGACACCTCCCCGGTTGAGCATGTCACCAGAAGGTACGCAAAAGTCTGTATATTAAAACCATATGATACCTGCCCCCAAATATGTGTCTATTGTCAGAGAAACTGGGAGATTACTTCACCCTTTCACGAGAGGGCTCAGATTCATTTGCAGGATCTTGAAAAAGCAATTAAATGGCTGAGCAGGCACGACCAAATTATGGATATTCTGATTACGGGCGGGGATCCCCTGACCATGAATAACCAGGCCATTGACCGATTATTGACCCGGTTGGGTGAAATACCGCA